>JAJZUN010000064.1 GCA_021848555.1 Pseudomonadota bacterium
CCCAGCGCGCGATGTGGGACATGACTTTTTTCGACCTGCCGCATCTGCGGCGCGAACGCTGCCCGCCGCTGCTGGTACTGGGGGCGGAATGCGATGTTCTGGTGCCCGCGTCCCAGGCCGAGCAGGCAGCGCGCTACTACGGCACCGAGGCGGAGATTTTTCCCGGTATGGGCCATTTGATGATGCTCGAGACCGACTGGCGGAAAGTCGCCGACCGCATCGTCGAGTGGATGAAGGCGAGCAAACTCGATCGAGTTTAGAGCATGGCAGGCTTTTATTCTCTGTCGCTGAATCCTTCGCAATTGTCATTCCGAGAGCGAAAGTCGAGGAATCTACTTCTTGTTTGTTTCAGCCGAGTCGAGACATGTCCACACAACCAACACTCTCAAACATTAAGAACCACGTAACCGGCGTAGCGCCTGGCTCTCAGCTAGATTCAAGTGCCGAAATTGGCAAGCAAGTCTTAGACTAGATTCCTGCCGTAGCGAGCCGCGAGCCCAGCCAAGGACATGTTTTCGGCAATTGCATAGTGCGGCATCAGTACGTTATGCCATGGTTTTCCGCCGTAGTTTCCAGATTCAGGTGAGTTCTGGTTTTTGTTTGCCTATTTCGGTTTCGGCTTCGAAACCCCGCTACCAAAGCGCCTGAGCTACGCTCGCGCGTACCGGTAATTGCCCTTTATCTGCTGAGCAAGGTACTGCCCCTTGGATGAGGCGCTCCGCATGCCATTGAAGACGTGGTCTGGAACGTCGAAGTAGTCGTAGACGCTTCCATTCTTGAACTCGATCTTCAGGACTCTACTAGCCTCGTCATACGCGAATCGGGCGACGTTCGAAGACTCAGGCGTATCGATCCAATCCATTGTTCACTCCTCGTTATCGGGATCAGGAAGTGCCACCACGGCAACTGGTGGCACCTTGTGTTGGTAGTGCGGATCTTGTTTGCGCCACTGCCGCACCATAGCCGGGTAATCTGTAGGATCGCGCGGCTGCCCCCAACCACCTGGTCCGTCATAGCCTTCAGTCGGATTGCCGTGCTCAACGACTCTTGGATCGACACTATCTGGTCGTCGGTGGGGCGGCGGCGGAGATATCAACGTACGCACCGGCAGACTGACAGCCTCCCCAACAATGATCGCCTCGCCGGTTCGAAGAACAGGCAACATATCAAAGAGGCCCTTCAAATTGTCAGACGCGGCGCTTGTGACATGGCCTCTGTCGGTATCGTTAGCGAGACGCATCGCGAACATGGTTCCGCACTGGGAGAGGATGGTCGAGTCAATTTCAGAAGGTCGCTGGCTAACGATCATCATCCCTACGCCGTACTTGCGTCCTTCCTTGGCGATCCGCCGCACGGCAGCGGAAGCCGAACCAGAGTTGTCGCTGGATAGATAGGTATGAGCCTCCTCCAGAACCACGAACAAGGGACGCAGCCTGCCCCCCTCAGGCAAGTCTCTAGCCCAGAATATCGCATCGTAGAGAACGCGCAGAAGCGCGCCGATCAGATCATTGAGTACCGAAGATGGTATGCCAGAGAGGTCGAGAATCGTTATCGGCTGAGGTCCACCAATCCACCCTGCGAGTAGGGTGTCCAGATCCTCAACTATCTTGCCGTCGATATCAGGCAGCCAATCGCCGGGGTTAAACAGGAAAGCCAAGCGTGGATCTCGCAGCCGTGAGGCTAGTCCTGCAAGTTGCTGCCTCATGCCAAGCGGATCACGACCTTGCTGGACCCGCTCAGGGGCAGGACCAGTAGTTTTCACCGTCCGATACAGCGGCGGCGTTACAGTCATGGCGTCGCCCAACTGTAGTGGCTGGTTGTCTGGCCCAAGGACGTAGGCCGGAATGACTTCGTCCGCGGCACCACCCGGTCTAGGTATAAATGTTTGGTGCTCGCGGATATGCAATTCAAACCACAGCTTGTGCAAACAGAACGGGATCGGCGAGTCGACCGTTACCCGTGACTCCTCGACGCCGTCTCTTGGGTAACTCGCCAAACCCGCCTTCTTGAGTTGCACGATCGCTTCGGCAACTGCCGCGGTCTGCGCGTCGTTCAGCCGACCAAAGGCGAGCGCGACCAACTCTTCAAAGCTCAAAGCCCAGAACGGGATGACCAGCGCGCTCTGATTCTTAGAAGCTTGGACCGCAACCAGAAAGACCGAAGCCCTGTCCGCGAGAGCATTTGCGTACTCGCCGTGGATATCGAGCACGACGATGCGCGCGGACGGGTACCGCGTCGGCTCGGATAGCGCCGTCAATAGCCCCGCCACGGTGGTTGACTTGCCTGAGCCGGTTGTCCCCACTACAGCACAGTGCCGGGTGACCAGCTTATTGATGTTGACTAAGGCGGGAATCGATTCGGCGCTGGCGAGATGCCCGACCGATACGAAATCTTGGGGATCGCCCGATCCGTAGATCGCAAGAAGGTCGGCTTCGGTAACAATATGGACCCGGTCTTCGATCGTTGGATGTTGGGAAATACCGCGCTCAAACCGCCCGCCGCGTTGGCCTTCGCCGACCATCTGCACCTTGACCCAGCGATTGCCGTAGACCTTTTGGTCCTCGTCTCGCTCTGGCGCTGCCCCGGCTCCTACTTGGGAAACGACCCCATAGAGATCGACGAATCCAAGTGGAATGCGGACGAAGCTACCTACCTGTCCAATGCGATATCCTTCGCCATGAACAAAGCCGAGCCCAGTCACGGTCTCATCACTCAACTCAACCGTTATCGTCGCTCCATGAACGTCTTGAACCGTTCCGACAAACGTAGGGTCACGCTCCATCTATAACTACCGGCTCGTTATCGGAGCGAAATAGCTGTTGCGCGAGAAAATTTCCGAAATGCTTGAAATCACCAAGAAGAAACTCGCAATTTATTGACGTTACAGGATTACCTGGCGTCAAATCCTTCTTGATGACGCTGACCCCGTGCATTGGGTGACCGGTTTGCTCATCGGCACGCCAATCTCGCTCCACCGTGCCGAGGACAGCACCGTCCGAAGCCAAGACGCTTAGGTTCGGGTGCATGCGTGCTTTAGTGATCGCATCTGCATACCCTGAACGAACGCCATAGACTAGTCCGAAGCAAATGGCGGTTGGGTTGCTTCTCAGTCCATGCAAAATGACTTCGTTCAAATGCTGGTCGGTATAGGAATATCCACAAGTCACTAGCACTGCCTGGCCCCGTGCCAGAAACTCACGCAGTCGGTCAAGCATCGCGAGATAGGGCATGCGCCGACTTTGGTCATACTTCAAGTGAGACGGATAGATCATCTGCCGGTCACCTGCTGAAAATCCTTCGCGGCGCACGACTTCATCGTTCGGCGTGCGCCACCAGTTTACCGACCCATGCACCTTCCACAATCGGCTCCATCTTGGCGGAAGCGAATCGTTCTCCATCGATGTGAGATCAAAGAACGCTTGCTTCGAGCCAACGAAACCATCAAAGTAAGGGATCTTGTGGACTTCCATTGCTTGCTCGACCAACAGGTCGTAATTGGGCGTGAATATCTCAATCGGATGTGCCCGATGGATTCCGCCAATCCACGTCGCAAGCTGATGGTATGGAGTGTTTGACTCTGGTAACGGCACTCCGACTACCGAAGTGGTAATTGTGCAAATCTCGGCATCCAGCGCAAATAATGTGGCTTTGTCGAGGCCATCGATTTTCCCGTCCCGTACAACATCCTGAAGTGCACGAATGTGGCTGAGAATGTCTTCAATCGTTGGATTGGCCGGTGCTCCGTTCTTGAAGCGCTCCAACAAAACAGCATATTTGCTCTTGAGTATTTTTGATTTGCTCAGCGTTTCATTGACCAGCCCTGTAAGGCCTCGAATATCTGGAATCAACGGCTTCGTTCCATCGCCGTCAGGGATACGAACTGAAACTGGACACCCAGCACCAAGGAGAAATGCGATGCGCATCTTGTCCGGTGCAAGCGCCTGCTGCAGAAGAGCAGATTGCCGATAGGGGCAGTGAAATTGTGCGCTCATGAGTTTGCCAAGGCTTTTGTTACCCCGGTGCCTGTTTCCGGCGCCTGTAGTTCAAGCCCCTCGATCTCTTGCAGCGATTTGCCCGCGATGCCTTGTAAGTCGCCATACATGCCCACCGTCGCTCCCATGACGCGCTCAATCTGCTCCTCGCGCTTTGCCCATTGTTTCATGATTGCCTTTCGCTCCTTGTCCAGATCTTCCTGCATCGTCGAAAACGCCTCAACGATGGCCTCGACCCGCTGACGGAAACGAGGGCCGGTGAGGTACTGGTAAACCATTTCGGTTTTGGTCTGCTGTCCTTCGGAAGACTGGCGCGCTAGGGCCACTTCCAGCAGTGATTGTCGCAGGATAGCCGCTACCGGCAATGCTGCGCGGGGGTGGGTTACCCAGACGCCATCCACCATTTCAAAGGTCTCAACGCCTTTTGGCAGTGTCTGGCTCACGATCACCGCGATTTCTGCTTTCGCGGTGCGCTGGTCCTCGCGCAGCTTGGTTAGCCAGCCGTCGCTCCAGTTTTTCGTGCGTTTCGATTCCCACAGAATAGTGCCGCTGGCCTGACCGCCCGTGCTGACAACTCGCTGCAGCACGTCCCCACCAAATTCCCCCTTTGGCACCGGTTCGATGGAATCGAACGGAAACTTGCTACTCAACAGGTCCTCAAGTTCCAATTCCAGCACTTCCCCCTGCAATTGCTGCGAGCCCTGCTCGGACCGGCGCTTGAGTTCTTCTATTTTTTGCTGCATAGAAGCGATGGTCTGGTCTTTCTCCTTCACCTTGAGATTCAGCTCGTCTTCTGCTTCCTTCTTTGCTGCTTGCCTGGTAACGGCGAGCCCCTCTTGTATGCCTTTTTGAACGGTCAGATCCACTTCGCGTTTGGCGTCATCGAGTTCGCGTTGTTTCTTGATCAGTTCAGCTTGCGCATTCTGCGCTTCGGCTAGTTTTACATCGCGCTGTTTCAACACCTCCTGTAGTTCAGTTAGCTCCCGCGCTTTTTGCTCCATATCAGTTGCCGCTGCCTGCTTGGCTTTTCTGGCCTCATCGGCGGTAATTCTTGCGCGATCCTTCTTCAGTTGCTCCTCAACCTGGTTGGCCACCTGTTCATCGAGAGCGGTCTTGGCTTGGGCAAGCTGCTTTTCCTTTTCGCGCATCGCTTGCTCGCGCTTGGCGATGTCGCTGTCCTTCTGCGTGAGCTGCTGTTCATATTGCTTGCGAACGGCCTCAATCAGCGGCGCGGCCAGCGACTCCGTGAGCTTGAACTCGGTCTTGCAATTTGGACATACGACAGTCTGTTCGGTCATGGCTCTTTCCTATCAAACATCGGCGAATCGGCTATTCTGAACGACGCTTCGCTTGTATAGGGTATTGCTTCGCGGCTCAAAGTTTATCGGGATCGCTTTCGGATTGGCCACCTAACAAACCGCCCGCATCGCGCTCATCGAGCTCCAACTTGGGCGTGGCGGTCTTGATACGTTTTTCCACTTCCTTGATATGCTCGGCGGGCGGAATGCTTTCCGGCGGGGTCCCTCCGATGCGTTTGATGGCGTCCCTGACCTCTTTGCCCACCTGCTCATGCGTGCGGATGGCTTGCTGCTGGTCACGAATACTGTCCCGGGCGAGTTTGTCGCGAGTCTGCGTCATGCGAAACTGATTGGCCGCTAGTTCCGTTGCGTTCATGCGATCCATCAGGTTGTCTTTCTCCGGAATATGCTTGCGGTTTTTGATGTCATCACGGCTTAGGCCACCGTAAAGTCCTTTATAGCCGGCATCGTGGAATACTCCAAACATCCTATTCTGTACTCCAGCCTGTTGAGCGGCGCCGGACAGGGCCTTGAATTCCTCGCCGGTCTGCTTGCGCAATTCCAGCCGTTCCATGTTGGCCGCCAATTGGTCGGAGAGTTCCTGCCGACGCGCCTGAACAGCGAAGTATTTCTGCGCCGCGGCAATTTCCGGCTTGCGTGGGTCGCCGTTCTGTGCAATGAGATAGCAGGCGAAGCGGGAGAGGTGGTAATCGGTCACCTCGCGTGCGCTACCCGAGCCGAGTTCGACCATTTTGCCGGCGCTGGCAAAATGGTAGTTCGGGTCATTTCCCGATTGCTTGCAGGACGTTATGGCGCGCTCGACGGCCTGCTCGAAACGCCGCCACTGGCTGTAGCCGAGCATGGGCTGCAGATCCCGCGCGCTCCAATATTCCGCTCCGTGCTGGTTGGTCTGTTTCAGTCCCTCGAACGACGTGCCTCCAAGGGCAGGCAGTGACTTTTCGCTCATGTCGCTCTCCTTGTTGTTTACCAGAAACGCAGCGCGTCTGTAAGCCCGCGCTAGCGCGGCAACTGGACGATGAAGCGCTCGATCCCCGCGAGCAGCATTTCGACCGCAATCGCGGTAAGCACCAGTCCCATCAAGCGTTCCACGGCGATCACGCCGCGCCTGCCGATCCAGTCGCTGATGCGCTGCGCTGAAATCATCACCAGCGTGGACGCCAGCATGGCGACGCTCAGCGCCGCGACCCAATCCAGCACACGCTGCGGCTCGCGCGACACCAGCAGCAGCACCGTAGCGAGCGCGGAAGGTCCGGCAATGGCCGGGATCGCCAGCGGCACGATGAAGGTGCCGGTATCGCCGGTGTCGCCGAATATGCCTTCGGTATGCGGGAACACCATGCGCAGCGCGATCAGGAACAGGATCAATCCGCCGGCGATCGCCAGCGCGTTGTCAGACAGCCGCAGCAGATGCATGAATTTGTCGCCGCCGAACATAAAGGCGAGCAGCACCGCGTAGGCGATGGCGCATTCGCGCAGCACCACCCGGGTGCGCGCGTCCGGCTCGACGTTTTTCAGCACGGAGATCACCAGCGGCATATTGCCGAAGGGGTCCATCACCAGGACCAGCAGTATGGTGGCGGAGACGATATCCATGGCGGTGCGCCGCCTATAGCGCGTGGCGCCGATCGCCGCTGGCAAAGCCGATCAGCGGCTCGGCGTAGTCTTTCCCCAGGGCGATGACCTTGAACAATTCCCCCATCTCCGAGGGCGAGAGCAGCTGCTGCGCCGCCGCAGCCTGCGGCAGGTAGGCCGCCGCGTTCTCCGGTGGCGTGCGCAGCATGACGTCGGTGATGCCGCAATTGATCAGGAACTGCGCTTGGCCGGTGTAGCCCAGCAATTCCAGGCCAGCTTCGCTGCCTGCGCGCGCCACGGCGCTGAAATCGATATGGCTGGTGATGTCCTGCAATCCGGGCAGAAAAAAAGGATCGTCGTGCGCGCGGTGGCGGTAGTGGCACATCAGCGTGCCCTCGCTGCGCTGCGCGTGGTAGTACTCGTGTTGCGGAAATCCGTAGTCGATCAGCAGGATCACGCCGCGCGCCATGGCTTGCGCCAGGCTGCGCACGAAGCCGCAGGCCACCAGCTGGATTTCGGTCTGGTAGCCCTGAGGCAGCTGCAGCGCCTCGGCCGCGGCGCGCAACTCGGCGCCGGCCGGCCGCCAAGCCCAGTCAAAAGCGCCGTCCTTCAGTGCGATCCCCGCTTCCTCCACGCCGGAAGCGGCGGTCCTGACCATGTGTACGGGCATGGCATCCAGAACCTCGTTGCCGATGATCAGTCCCTGATACAGCGTCGGCAGGCGGTTGAGCCAGATTACACGCTCCAGCAGCTGCGGCACCCGTTGGGCGAGCAGGTCGCGCTCGCGCTCGCGCAGGTCCGGACTGAGTTCGAGGATGTAGTAATTGCGCGGCAGCCGCCCCAGTTGCTCCAGTTCGGTCAGCAGGGCCGCGGCCAGGGCGCCCGAGCCGGCGCCGATTTCCAGTATCTGGTCGAGGCCCGATTCCAGCACCTCGGCCGCCTGCCGCGCCAGGGTCTGCCCGAACAGCGGGGTCATTTCCGGCGCCGTGGTGAAATCGCCTTCGCGCCCGAGTTTTCTCGCGCCGGCGGTGTAATAGCCCAGGCCCGGCGCGTACAGCGCGAGCTCCATATAGCGGGCGAACGGAATCCAGCCGGCGTTGGCGGCAATCTCGCCGCGGATCAGCGCGGCGAGATTCTCGCTGTGCGCCAGGGCTTCGGCTGAAGGGGTGGGCAAGTTCGACATATGGGGAATAGTGCGCGAATCCGGTAAAATCTTCAAATCATGTCGGCGCAACTGCACAACAAGACCATACTCGTCACCGGCGCGGCCAAGCGGGTCGGTGCGGCGATTGCGCGCCGGCTGCACCGCGCCGGCGCCAACCTGACGCTGCATTACCATGCATCGGAGCGCGAGGCCCATGCCCTGCAGTCAGAACTCAATCTGCAGCGCGCCCAATCGGTGATGCTGGTGAAAGCCGATTTGCTGGAAACCGCCGGACTCGCCGAAATCGTCAGGACCTGCGTGGAGCGCTTCGGTGCGCTCGACGCCCTGGTCAACAACGCTTCGGCATTCTACCCTACGCCGCTAGGGGCGATCGGTGCCGCCGACTGGGACAAGCTCATCGGCGCCAATCTGAAAGCGCCCTTGTTCCTGTGCCAGGCGGCGGCGGCGCAATTGAAAAAGAATGCGGGCTGCATCGTAAACATCACCGACATCCACGCCGAGCGGCCGCTGAAAAATTATGTGGTCTATAGCATCGCCAAGGCCGGCCTGGACGGCCTCACCAAGGCGCTGGCGCGCGAACTCGGGCCGGAGGTGCGAGTGAATGCGGTCGCGCCGGGGCCGATCGCCTGGCCCGAGGACGGGTCTTTCGACGAGGTGACGCGCCAGCGCGTGATCTCGCATACGCTGCTGAAACGCATCGGCGAGCCGGACGACATCGCGCGCGCGGTGTATTACCTGATCGCGGAAGCGCCCTACGTAACGGGCCAGATCATCGCGGTCGATGGTGGCAGGAGCGTAAACCTGTGAACGCTCCCGACCACAAACAACTGGAAAAACAGCGCTTCGAAGCGAACAAGCTGGAAAAGCGCCTGTGCCGCCTCGCCGGGCAGGCGATCGCCGATTTCAACATGATAGAAGCCGGCGACCGCGTGATGGTCTGTCTCTCGGGCGGCAAGGATAGTTATGGCCTGCTCGACGTGCTGCTCAAGCTGCGCGCGCGCGCGCCGATCGATTTCGACATTGTCGCGGTCAATCTGGACCAGAAGCATCCGGGCTATCCGGCGCATGTCCTGCCCGATTACCTGAAGTCGCTGGGCATAGAATTTCGCATCGCGGAGCAGGACACCTATTCCACGGTCAAGCGCCTGATCCCGGAAGGCAAGACCATGTGCTCGCTGTGCTCGCGCCTGCGACGCGGCGTGCTCTACCGGCTGGCGGGCGAACTGGGGGCCACCCGCATCGCGCTGGGCCATCATCGCGACGACATACTGGAAACGTTTTTTCTCAACCTGTTTTTCGGCGGCAAGCTGAAAGCCATGCCGCCCAAGCTGGGGTCGGACGACGGCAAACATGTGGTGATACGCCCGCTCGCCTACGTCAAGGAAAAGGACCTCGCGCGCTACGCCGAGGTGCGCGCCTTCCCCATTATTCCCTGCGACCTGTGCGGCTCGCAGGATCACCTGCAGCGCAAACAGGTGAAGCAGCTGTTGCGGCAATGGGAAAAGGAATTCCCGGGCCGGGTCGAAACCGTATTCAACAGCCTGCAGCGGGTCACGCCGTCGCATCTGCTGGATCGCACATTGTTCGATTTTCCCGCCGTTACCGCCACCGGCGAGGCGGTCGAAACAGGCGATAAAGCCTTTGATGCAGAAGACTTTTCTTCTATCGCGCGGGCTGGGTTTAGGATAGGCAAGGCGCGCTAGTCGCGCGCAAATCAATCTAAGTTTGTCAAACTCAGTTTGCCATGCTAGAATTTTTAGCATGAATTGCGCTGAACGATTGGTATCGATTTTCGGCAGCCAGGCCGAGGTCGCCCGGCGCCTGCGCCTGGATCGGGCGGTCGTTAATAACTGGGTCAAATCCGGTTATGTTCCAGCGCGCTGGGCGATGGAAGTCGAGCACGCCACCGAGGGCAAGGTCGCAGCAGTCGAAGTGCTCAACGAAGCCAACGCCAAGAAGCCGGTCCGAGTCAAATCGCGCCCCGACGATCTGTTCGGGTCGCATCTTCCAGGGAGTGACGCCATGAGCGAATTCGCACCAGCCAAACGCATCCATTCTTTCCATCCGCCGCAGCGCACGCTGTTGGGGCCCGGCCCCTCGGAGATCAACCCGCGCGTAATGGCGGCGATGAGCTTGCCGGCGATCGGCTACCTCGACCCGGTGTTCGTCGAAATGATGGA
>JAJZUN010000065.1 GCA_021848555.1 Pseudomonadota bacterium
CCCTCGTCGGACACGCCCTTGTAATAGAACGGCGGCAGCATCAGCGCGCCGGCGCAGCCTAGCTTCACCGCATGCGCGGTGAGGCGCACCGAGTCGGTGAGCGCGCAGCAGCCGGTGCCGGGCATCATGCGCGCTGGCGGTATGCCGGCTTCGACCAGTTTCTCCAGCAGTTCCATGCGCTCGCCGGCGGCGAGCGAATTGGCCTCGGAATTGGTGCCGAACACCGCCAGTCCGACCTGGTTCGCGACCAGCCATTTGCACTGGCGCACGAAGCGCTCGGTGTCGGGGCTCAGATCGGACTTGAACGGGGTGACGACGGGGGACAGTACGCCGGTGATGCGTTGGGTCATGTTGCTTGCTCCAGTTTGGATGGTAATCATGGTGGGGTGCCGCGCTTCTCCCTCACCCTAACCCCGCTAGCGGGGAGAGGGAATATACTCTGCTCAGGCTTTTCTGAGGAAATCGAAATCGCAGCCGTCCTCGGCCTGCAGCACGCTCTTCATGTACAGCTTGGCGTAGCCGCGCTCGGCCGCGACCGCGCGCGGCCGGTGCGCTGCGCGCCGCCGCGCGAGTTCGGCCTCGTCCACCAGCAGCTCGAGCTTGCGCTCCGCCACCGACAGGCGGATGCGGTCGCCATTCTTCACCAGCGCGAGCGGCCCGCCGATGGCGGCTTCGGGCGAGACGTGCAGCACGATGGTACCGAAGGCGGTGCCGCTCATGCGCGCATCCGATATACGCACCATGTCTTTGACGCCGGCGCGCGACAGCTTGGTCGGGATGGGCAGGTAACCCGCCTCGGGCATGGCGTAGCCGCTTTTCGGTCCGGCATTCTGCAGCACCAGGAAATCGTCCGCGGTCACGTCGAGGTCGGGCGCGTCGATGCGCGCGGCGAGATCGTCCAGCGATTCGAACACCACGGCGCGGCCTACACGCTCGAACAGTTTCGGGTCGGCGGCCGACTGCTTGATCAGCGCCCCGTTGGGCGCAAGGTTGCCGCGCAGCACGGCGATGCCGCCCTGCGGATAGATCGGGTGCGCGAGCGTGCGCACCACGTCCTGCGGAAAAGCGACCACGGCGTCATCGAGCTCTTCGCCCAGGGTGCGCCCGGTGACGGTGAGCGCATCGAGGTGCAGCAGCGGCCGCAGTTCGCGCAGCAGCGCCGGCATGCCGCCCGCCTTGTGGAAATCCTCCATGTAGTACGAGCCCGACGGTTTCAAGTCGACCAGTACCGGCGTCTCGCGCCCGAGGGCGTCGAGGCGGTCCAGTTCGAGCTTGATGCCGAGGCGGCCCGCGATGGCGGTGAGATGGATGATGCCGTTGGTGGAGCCGCCGATGGCGAGCAGCACACGCAGCGCATTCTCGAAGGTTTTCGCGCTCAATATGCGCGCCGGCGTCAGCTGCGAATTCGCCATCGCCACCGCGGCGGCGCCGGTGCGCTCGGCGATGCGGATGCGGTCCGCGGTCACTGCGGGCGGCGTCGCCCCGCCCGGCAGCATCATGCCCAGGCCCTCGGTGACGCAGGCCATGGTGCTGGCCGTGCCCATCACCGAGCAGAAGCCGACGCTCGCGACCAGCTGGTTGTTCACGCGCGCCACTTCCGCTTCGTCGATCTCCTGCGCGCGGAAGCGCCCCCAGTAGCGGCGGCAATCGGTGCAGGCGCCGACGCGCACGCCGTCGTGCGAGCCGGTCAGCATGGCGCCGGTCACCAGCACGATCGCCGGCAGCCCGGCGGATGCCGCGCCCATCAGCAGCGCCGGCACGGTCTTGTCGCAGCCGCCGATCAGCACCACCGCGTCCATCGGCTGCGCGCGGATCATTTCCTCGACATCCATCGACATCAGGTTGCGCAGGAACATCGAGGTGGGCGAGGCGAAGCTCTCGTGGATCGAGATGACGGGGAAATCCATGGGCAGGCCGCCCGCGAGCATCACGCCGCGCTTGACCGCCTCGATCAGCTGCGCGCTGTTGCCGTGGCAGGGATTGAAAGCGCTGCCGGTATCGACGATGCCGATGATGCGCCGGTCGAGCGCGTCGTCGGTATAGCCGGCGCCCTTGATGAAGGCCTTGCGCAGGAACATCGAGAAGCCGCTGTCGCCGTAGCTGGTGAGTCCTTTGTGCAATCCGTTGTTGTTACCGCTCATGGCGATGTCTCCGTCGTGGTTCAGGGCGCAGCTTGCGCTTGCAAATTGATGAGATTATTGATAATCTGAACGCCAGTTTAAGCGATAAGCAGATGGGTGGCAAGGTGCCGGGGACGCAGGAAACGCTTCAAGTCACGAAGGCGCCGAACCGGTCAAGGCGCAAGCCGGCGGCCGACTCCCAGCCGGTGCAGGACATCGTGCGCCGGATCGAAGAAGACATCGTGTTTCGCGCCTACCACCCGCGCGAACGGCTGATCGAAGACGAACTGATGCAGCGCTTCGAGGCCAAGCGCCATGTCGTACGCCAGGCGCTCGCCGAGCTCGAGCGCGGCGGATTCGTGCTGCGCCGGCCGAACAGCGGCGCGCAGGTGCGCGCCCTCACCGCGAAGGAGGCGACCGAACTCTACGCCGTGCGCGAAATCCTCGAGACCAGCTGCGCCAAGCTGATTCCGCTGCCGGTCGACGCGCGCCAGCTCGCGTCCGTCGAAAAGATCCAGCGCGAGCATGCCCTGGCCATCAAGAACAAGGACGTGCGCGCGGTGTTTCGCGCCAACCTCGCGTTTCACGAGGCGGTGTTCCGGCTCTGCGGCAACGATGCGCTGATCGAGGCGATCGCCGATTTTGCGCGGCGCACCCATCCGGTGCGCCTGACCACGCTGGTCACCGAACAATACCTGGAACAGGCGCGCGGCGAACACGAACAGATACTGCGCGCCCTGCGCAAGGGCGATCGCGCCCGGCTCGTCGCCCTGTGCGCGCGGCATCTGCAACCCTCGCAGGAAGCGTACCTGCGCACGATCGAACACCTGGATTGACTCGCCGCCCGCAGGAAAGCGGGCCCGCTGTCGTTGATACGAAATTTCTTCCACATCGATGCAACCCAATAGGAGTGACGTTCATGCTTAGAAGAACCGGATTTGCCCTTGCCGCGTGTCTAACCCTTGCACTCACCACAAACGTGTTTGCGCAGGCCCCCGCATCAGCCTCTGACTATCCGCGCAAGCCCGTCAATACGCTGATGGGCTTCGCCCCCGGCGGGGGGAGCGATGTGATGCTCTCCATGGTCCGCGCGCCGCTGGAAAAGCTGCTGAAGACCACTTTGGTCCCGGTATACAAGCCCGGCGCCGGCAGCGACATCGCCGCCACCGAACTGGCGTCGTCCAAACCCGACGGCTACACGGTGTTCGTTTCCTGCACCCCGATGATTCCGATCAATCCCTACGTCCGCGAAACCGCGTACAAAGTCTCCGACCTCGCTTTCGTCGCCAACGTGGTCACGGACCCCGGCATTTTCGTCGTCCGGGCGGAAAGCCCGTATAAGACGCTGGCCGACGTGATCAAGGCGGTGAAGGAGAAACCGGGCGCGTTCAGCGTGGGCGTGGCCTCGGCCCCGGGCGACGACTGGTTTGCGATGCACCAGTTCGAAGGCGCGGCGCAGATCAAGTTCAATATCGTGCCCTTCGCCGGAGACGGCCCTTCCTGGCAGGCGGCCCTGGCCGGCCACGTCGATGCCACCTCCAATAACCTGGGCATCGTCTACTCGCAGATGCGGGCGGGCAAGCTGCGGGCGCTGGCGATCATGTCCGACAAACGTTCGCCCATCGTTCCCGATGTTCCCACCTTCAAGGAACTGGGCTACAACTTCACCAGCGGCTCGTCGCGCGGGTTCGCCATGCCCAAGGGCACGCCCAAGGCCGTCATCGACAAATTCGCGAACGCGGTGAAACAGGTGATGAGCACGGAGGAGTTCAAGGCCAATGCGCTGCAGACGGCCTTTCCCTACGATTACCAGGGTCCGGAGGAATACGCCGCTTATATGAAATCGCTGGACACGGTGTATAGACCCCTCTGGGACAAGTACGGGAAATCAACGAGCGCCGCTGCTCCGGCCCCCGCCCCGAAGAAATAGCATCGCCACACGCGTGAAAGGCCACACCGGCCTTTCCCGCTTTCACCCGCAAAGCGCCCCTTCCATGCGTCCGGCAACAGATCAGCAAGTGACGCGCAGCCGTGCGCTTTAGCGGGTAGATCGATTGTCGGCATTGAGGTGATTAGATGAAGACCGGTTCCATCGTTTTCGCGGGATTGATGCTCGCGGTAGGCCTGGTCTACGGGACCATGGCCCTGAACATGCCGCGCGGCAGTCTTGCCTATCCGGGGCCGGGACTGTTCCCCATGGCCATAGGCGTATTTCTTGTCGCCACGGCGCTGGGCTGTCTGCTTCAGGAAATCCTGCCCCGCAGGCGCGGCAAGGATACGGCGGCAGCGGCTCTCGCCAAGCAGGATACGCCCGCCCCGGAGGTGCGCGAGGTAAAGAAGACCATCCAGCTGACCGCGCTGATGATCGCCTACATCTTCCTGCTCAAGCCGCTGGGCTTTCCGCTCGCCATCTGCGCCTTCCTCGTGCTTGCGATCCGCATCTTCGGCTACCGCAAGTGGCTGCCCACGCTGGCGATGGCCGCGGTCATTGCGGCCGCCTCTTACGTTTCATTCGTTGTCTGGCTCAAGGTTGCCCTGCCAATGGGGATACTTGAAGAGGTTCTGGGGTAGAAGGAAAACAACATGGACCTCTTTAGCGGACTGATACACGGCTTTTCGGTGGCGTTGACGCCCATGAACCTGCTGTTCGGGTTTCTCGGGGCGGTGATCGGAACCATAGTCGGCATCCTGCCCGGCCTCGGCCCGCTGGGTGCGATGGCGCTGCTGCTGTCGCTGACTTACGGCTTCGATCCGACCGCCGGCATGATCCTGTTCGCCGGCATCTACTTCGGCGCGATGTACGGCGGCTCGACGACTTCGATACTGCTCAATATCCCGGGCGAGGCCGCCTCCGTGATCACGGTGATCGAAGGCTACCAGATGGCCCGCCGGGGCCGCGCCGGGGCCGCTCTCGCGGTCGCCGCGGTCGGCTCCTTCGTCGCCGGGACCATCAGCCTGATCGGCCTGAGCTTCCTCGCCCCCACGCTGGCCATGGCGGCCCTCAAGTTCGGGCCTGCCGAGTATCTGGCCGTCGCCCTGGTCGGGCTGGTGATCATGTCTAGGCTCACCGGAGGAAACCTGCTCAAATCGCTGTTGATGATCGCCCTCGGACTCGCCCTCGGTACGGTCGGCATGGAAACCGTCGCCGGGTATATGCGCTACACCTTTCATCAGCCCCTGCTGGCCCAGGGCATCGATTTCCTCCCCGTCGCCATGGGGCTGTTCGGCATTTCCGAGGTGCTGGTCACCGCCGAACAGACGATGGGAAAGGTGCAGTTGCAAAAAGTCCGTTTCCGGGAGCTCTGGCCGACGTTCGTGGAATGGCGGCGCTCCTTCTGGCCCATGATCCGGGGGTCGTTCATCGGCTTTTTCGTCGGCCTCATCCCCGGCCCCTCCCCGGTGATCTCGACCATGGTCGCCTATTCGGTGGAGCGCAAGCTCGACAAGCACGGCGAGTTCGGCAAGGGTGCGATCGAAGGCGTGGCCGGCCCCGAAGCGGCCAACAACGCCTCGGTCGGCGCCGCCTACGTCCCCTTGATGGCGCTGGGCATACCCTTCACCCCGGCGATGGCCGTGGTGATGGCGGTGCTGCTGATCCACGGCATCAATCCCGGCCCCCTGCTGATGACCGAAAAGCCCGACCTGTTTTGGGGTGTCATCGCCAGCATGTACATCGGCAATTTCATGCTGCTCGTATTCAACCTGCCCCTGGTCGGCGTGTTTGCAAACATTATCCGCACACCGCTGTATCTGCTCATGCCCATCGTCCTGGTGCTGTGCCTGGTGGGCGTGTACTCGGTCAACAATTCGATGCTGGACATCTGGCTGATGATAGGCTTCGGCCTGCTGGGCTACCTCCTGCGGCGGCTGAAGTACGACCTGGCCCCGCTGGTACTGGCCCTGGTCCTCGGCCCGATGATGGAGAGAAGTTTCCGCGAGGCCATGATGATCAGCCGGGGCGACCTGTCGGTGTTCCTGAACCGTCCGATTTCCGGAACCATCCTTGCGGTCGGCGCGATCGTCCTGGTCGCGCCCCCGCTGATCGCCTGGATCAAGCCCTGGTTCAAGCGCAAGTCCGAAGTGCGAGTCTAGCTATATTCGACGTCATAATTGCCGTCGCATGCCAAGAGCGACCATTGCGCGCGCCGCGCGCCAACCGCGTCTTCTGCACGGATGAAAAACATATCCGCGCAGAAGACGCGGTTATGGGTAAAAGCAAGGGCAACTTGGGGTGGGTCTTATCCAAGATCGTCGATTGTGCGCGGATACGCTTTTCATCCGCGCGCAATCGACGATCCGCGCGGACGGGACGCCGGCCGCGCAAAGAGTGGCAACGCTGCAACTACCGGAGGCGCGGTTTAAGTCGCCGCGTATAGAGCCGGTTTCGGACTGCCGCACCCGGATCAGGCCGCCGCCGCGCATAGCCGGCGCGTAGAATATCGGATCGTCAATTCTTGGGTGTATCGCATGAGCCTCCACTACGACCTCCTGATCCGCAATGCCGTCATCATCGACGGCACGCGCCGTCCGCGCTATACCGGCGACATCGGCGTGCGCGACGGGCGTATTGCCGCCATCGGCCGACTCGGGCAGGCGAGCGCGGGGCAAAAAATAGACGCTGACGGCAAGGTCGCCGCGCCGGGATTCATCGACGCGCATACGCACGACGACCGCCTGCTCGGCTCCGATCCGGCGATGACGCCCAAGGTGAGCCAGGGCGTGACCAGCGTCATCGCCGGCAATTGCGGCATCAGCCTCGCGCCACTGGTCGCCGCGTCGCCGCCCCCGCCGCTCGATCTGATCGACGACGGCGGCGCCTTCCGCTTCCCGGATTTCGCTTCGTTTCTGGAGGAACTGGAAAACCAGCCCGCGGCGACCAATGTCGCCTGCCTCGTCGGCCACACCACCCTGCGCGTCGCCGCGATGAGCCGGCTCGACCGCGCCGCCACGCCAGGGGAAACCGCCCGCATGCAGGCGCTGGCGCGCGCAGCGCTCGCCGCCGGCGCCATCGGCCTGTCGACCGGCACCTACTATCCGCCCGCCGCCCACGCGACGACCGAGGAAATCATCGCCGTGGCGCGACCGCTCAAGGAGTACGGCGGACGTTACGTGACGCACATGCGCCATGAGGACGACCGCATCGCCGAGGCCATGGAGGAAACCTTTCGCATCGGGCGCGAAGTCGGCGTGCCGGTGATCATTTCACACCACAAGGTCGTGGGCCGGAACAATTTCGGCCGCTCGGTCGAAACGCTGGCGCTGCTGCGCAGCGCGGGCGAGCGGCAAAGCGTATGCCTCGATTGCTATCCCTATACCGCTTCCTCGACCATATTGCGCGCGGACCGCATCGCGCTCTCCAGCCGCATACTCATCACCTGGTCCAGGCCGCATCCGGAATTCGCCGGCATGGACCTCGCGCTGGCGGCCGAGCGGCTGGGCGTAACCCAGGAGCAAGCCGTGGCGCGCCTGAGTCCCGCCGGCGGGATCTATTTCTCCATGGACGAAGCCGACGTGCAGCGCATCCTGCAGTTCGACGAAACCATGGTCGGCTCCGACGGACTGCCGCACGACGTCAAGCCGCATCCGCGGCTGTGGGGCACCTTCCCGCGCATCCTCGGCCACTACTGCCGCGACCTGGGGCTGTTCCCGCTGGAAACCGCGATTTACAAAATGACCGGGCTCACGGCGCGCAATTTCGGCCTCAAGGAGCGCGGCCTGCTCGCCCCCGGCTGCTGGGCCGACATCACCCTGTTCGATGCGGCGGAGATCGGCGACGCGGCGAGCTTCGAGGCGCCGACGCAGGCCGCGCGCGGCATAGACAGCGTAATCGTCAACGGCGTTCCGGTTTGGCGCGAAGGACGCGCCACCGGCGCGCGCCCGGGGCGGGTGTTGCGCGCGCGCGCATGAGCGAAAGCATGCCCTCGACTTGCGCCCGCTAAGCCAGCTCGGCGTACAAGTCGGTCATCGCCTCGCGCAGCCAGCGGTTGGCCGGATCCTGGTGGAAACGCTGGTGCCAGTGCAGCCGCACTTCGAAACTGGGCATGCGCAGCGGCAGCGGCAGTATCTTGAAGTTGCCCGTCCGCGCGAAAATGGCGGCGACGCGCGAGGGGACGGTGACGATCAGGTCGGTGCGCGCGAGGATCATCGGCACCACCAGAAAATGCGGCACGCGCGCCGCGATGCGCGCGCCCAGTCCCTGCGCGACGAAGGTCTCCTCGATCACCTGGTGGCCGGTGCCGGCGTAGGACACCAGCACGTGGGCCGCTTCGCGGAACTGTTTCGCGCTGATCCTGGCGCCGACGACCGGATGATCGGCGCGCAGCATGCATACGTAGTGGTCGCGGAACAGCGACTGCTGGCGCATGCCGGTCGTCAGGCCGGGCAGGAATCCGATCGCGAGGTCGAGCTCGCCCGCCTCCAGCGCCGCGTGCACCTCCTTGATTGGAATCCGCACCACCTCTATCTTGACCCCGGGCGCTTCGCGCTTGACGCGCTCGAGCAGGCCGGGCAGGAACACCATCTCGCCGATGTCCGACATGTGAAAGCGAAAGGTATTGCCCGAACTGCCCGGCTCGAAGCCGGCGTGCTGCTGCAGCGCCCCCTGGATCAGGCGCAGCGCCTCGCGCACCGGCTGCGCCAGCTGCTGCGCGAACGGCGTCGTGCGCATGCCGCGCGGCGTGCGCACGAACAGCGGATCGCCGAACAGCTGGCGCAGGCGCGACAGCGCATTGCTCATCGCCGGCTGCGACAAGCCGATGCGCTCGCCGGCAATCGTCACGCTGCCTTCGGTCGCAATCGCGTCGAAAGCGCGCAGCAGGTTCAGATCGAGATCCGAAACATTCATATTCGGTATGTATATCATATTCTTCATCAATTTGACAAATGCATGAACGGCGCCTAACCTCGTTCGAAAGGAGGCTCGCCCCGGCTCATGCGGAGGCGCGCGCAACGAGGAGAAACCATGTACGAAATCCGCATCCACGGCCGCGGCGGCCAGGGCGCAGTGATGGCGGGAGGCATCCTCGCCACCGCCCTGGTGCTCGAAGGCAAGTACGTCGTCGCCGTGCCCTCTTTCGGCTTCGAGCGCCGCGGCGCGCCGGTATCGAGCTACCTGCGCTTCGACCAGCGCGAAATCCGCCAGATGACCAACATCTACTATCCGGACTGCGTGCTGTGCATCGATCCGACGGTGGCGCGCGCGGTGAACGTGTTCGAAGGCGTTCGGGACGGCGCGGTGCTGGTGCAGACCACGTCGAAGCCGCTGGGCGAGATCCAGCTGCCGCCGCAGATCGCGACCGTAGGACTGTGCGACGCGGTCGCTATCGCGCTGGACCTATTCAAGCGCTCGATCACCAACACCATCATGCTCGGCGCGTTCGCGCGCACCACGGGCCTCGTGACGCTGGAATCGCTGCAGGCGGCGATCCAGAAGTCGGAATTTCGCGATGCCGGGCTGAAGCAGAACATGGCGGCGCTGGAACGCGGCTATGAAGCAACCCAAGTACACCACCTGGAAAAGCTGGCGGCCGCATGAAGAACCAAGCCTATGCAATGTTCGATGCGTCGACGATACCCGACGACCTGTGCCCGATCGCGACCAAGCCGACACCCATGCTGCCCGGGGACTGGCGCAGCATGCGGCCCGTGGTCGACCGCGCGA
Organism: Pseudomonadota bacterium; assembly: GCA_021848555.1. Next base: position 9,781 of record JAJZUN010000065.1, read on the forward strand.
AATGCGTGAAATGCGCGGTGTGCTGGCTTTTCTGTCCGGTGCAATGCGTGGTCGAGAAGGCAGCCTGGTTCGACTTCAATCTCAAGACCTGCAAAGGCTGCGGCATCTGCGCCACCGAATGCCCGCAGCGCGCCATTGCGATGATAGAGGAGGCCGCCTGATGTCTGCCGTCCTTGCCCCCAAACCCGCGAAGTCGGAATCGAAGCTCATCGTCTGCGACGGCAACGAGGCCGCCGCGTGGGCGGTGTCGCTCGCCGACGTGGACATGGTCGCGGTGTACCCGATCACGCCGCAGTCCTCGCTGGTCGAATACCTGGCCAAGTTCATCGCCGACGGGCGGCTCAGCGCCGAAATCGTCGACGTCGAAGGCGAGCATTCCGTGCTGTCGGTGCTGCAGGGCGCCTGCCTCGCCGGCGCGCGCACCTACACCGCGAGCTGCGGGC
>JAJZUN010000066.1 GCA_021848555.1 Pseudomonadota bacterium
CATTTTCATTTCGTGTATCTGCACCGACCCGGCGACCGGGCTCTCCACCGCGACCAGGGTGGCCGACTCGCTGGCGGTAAGCTGCATGAAGGCCCCGGTCGCCTTCTGTCCGCGCACCGTGCCGCGCACCCAGGGTTCCCGGATGGTCACTTCCTGCGCGTGCACCACGCTGGTCGGCAGCCCGCCGCCCAGCACCAGACCGATGGAACCGAACAGGACGGCTCGGGTTGAAGGTTTCATTTTTTTCTCCATGGATTTACAGCACGTAACGCGCCAGATCTTCGGATTGCGCCAGATCCTTCAGCCGCGCATCGACATAGGCGGCGTCGATGGTGATGCTCTGGTCATTGCGTTTTCCCGCATCGAAGGAAATTTCCTCGAGCAGCTTTTCCATCACCGTATACAGGCGCCGCGCACCGATGTTCTCGGTCTTCTCGTTGACCGCGTAGGCGATCTCGGCCAGACGCTTGATGCCTTCGGACTGGAACGCGAGCTTCACCCCCTCGGTTGCGAGCAGCGCCTGATACTGGCGCGTGAGGCAGGCATCGGTCTGGGTGAGTATCTTTTCGAAATCGGCGACCGACAGCGAATCGAGCTCGACGCGTATCGGCAGGCGCCCCTGCAGCTCGGGGATCAGGTCCGAAGGCTTGGCCATGTGGAACGCGCCGCTGGCGATGAACAGGATGTGGTCGGTCTTGACCATGCCGTACTTGGTCGACACCGTGGTGCCCTCGACCAGCGGCAGCAGGTCGCGCTGCACCCCCTGGCGCGACACGTCGGCGCCGGACATTTCGGAGCGGCTGGCGATCTTGTCGATCTCGTCGAGGAACACGATGCCGTTCTGCTCGGCGTTGGCCAGCGCGACGGTCTTGAGGTCCTCGTCGTTGATCAGCTTTGCCGCCTCTTCCTCCGCGGCCAGCTTCAGCGCCTCGCGGATTTTCAGCTTGCGGGTCTTCTTGCGGCTGCCGGACAGATTCTGGAACATGCCCTGGATTTGCGAGGTCAGCTCCTCCATTCCCGGCGGGGCGAAGATCTCCATTTGCGCCGCCGCCGCGGCCACTTCGATTTCAATTTCCCTGTCGTCGAGTTCGCCCTCGCGCAGCTTCTTCCTGAATTTCTGCCGTGTAGCCGAGGCTTCCGCGCTGTCGGCGACCGGCGCGGCCGCCGCATCCTGCCGCTCGAACGCGACCACGCCGCGTGCGGGGGGCAGCAACACGTCGAGGATGCGTTCTTCGGCGGCGTCGTCGGCCCGGGTCTTGACCTTGCGCATCGCGTGCTCGCGCGTCTGCTTGATGCTGATCTCTACCAGATCGCGCACGATGGTGTCGACGTCGCGGCCGACATAGCCGACCTCGGTGAATTTGGTCGCCTCGACCTTGATGAAAGGCGCGTCGGCGAGTTTCGCCAGGCGCCGCGCGATCTCGGTCTTGCCCACGCCGGTCGGCCCTATCATGAGTATGTTCTTCGGCGTGATCTCGTGGCGCAGGGGCTCGGCCACCTGCTGCCGGCGCCAGCGGTTCCTGAGCGCGATGGCGACCGCGCGCTTGGCGCGGTCCTGGCCGATGATGTGCTTGTCCAGTTCGTGGACGATTTCCTGCGGGGTCATGTGCGACATGGCTGGTTGCCGAAAAGGATTGGACAGCGCCGGTAGGGATTGCGTTTCCTCATTCGAGGGTTTCGATCACGATCTGCTGGTTGGTGTAGATGCAAATATCGGCGGCGATGGCGAGCGACTTGGCCACAATCTCCTTGGGCGTAAGCGCCGAGTTTTCCAGCAGCGCGCGCGCCGCCGACTGCGCGTACGGGCCGCCGGAGCCGATGGCGATCAGGCCGAGTTCCGGTTCGAGCACATCGCCCATGCCGGTGATGATCAGCGAACTTTCGCGGTCCGCCACGGCCAGCATCGCCTCCAGGCGCCGCAACACGCGGTCGGTGCGCCAGTCCTTGGCCAGCTCCACCGCCGAGCGCAGCAGATTGCCCTGGTGCTTCTCCAGCTTGGCCTCGAAGCGCTCGAACAGGGTGAAGGCATCGGCCGTGCCGCCGGCGAATCCGGCCAGAATGCGATCGTGATACAGGCGCCGCACTTTGCGCGCGCCGGACTTGATCACGATATTGCCCAGGGTAACCTGGCCATCGCCGCCGAGCGCGACCGACTGCCCGCGCCTGGCGGACAGGATGGTGGTGCCACGGAATTGTTCCATTTGAGGCTCCGGCACGGTCAATTCATCCACATTGGGGCGTTTTTGCGGGAATCAACCCGATTTGAGCCCGGTTGCAGGCCGGCGCTCCAGGCCGGCCGCCAGCATCGCTACCAGCGCCATGGCGCAGACGATCATGGCACCGGAGGGCAGATCCAGCCATAGCGAGGCCGACAGGCCGAGCGCATAGCCGAGCAGGCCGACTGCGTAGGCTTTCACCGGTCTGCGGCGCCGCGCGTAGTAAGTCGCCAGTCCGGGCAGCACCAGGGAAGCAAAAACCAGATACAGGCCGACCAGCTGCACCGAAAAGGTCACGGCGCAGGCGAACAGGGCGTAGAAACCGACGCGTCCGAGACGCGCGCCCAAGCCTAACCACAATGCCAGTATGGCCGCGTAGATCAAGGCCTGAAGCGGCAGCCGGGCCGGACTTACCCACAGGATCTGTCCCACCAGCAGGTCCTTGAGGTGCTCCCCGCCGTGCGGATTGCTGGCGAGCAGCAGAATGGCGCCGCTCGCGCCCAGGACGAACACCACGCCGATGATCGCCTCCTGCACCTCGGGCCAGCGCCGCTCGGTCCAGGTCAGCAGCAGCGCCGTGGCCAGCGCCGCGGCCAATGCCGAGACCTGCACCGCCACGCCCTGCGGCTCCCAGCCGAGGAAATCGGCGAATATCACGCCCACGCCGGCGACCTGCGCCACCGCGAGATCGATGAATACGATGCCGCGCTTGAGCACCTCAAAGCCGAACGGCACCAGGGCCGCCGTGACCAGCAATCCGGCGATGAAAGCCGGCCCGAGTATCGCCAGGACCGCCAGCGGATCACTCATTTCGCCACTGCCAGCAAGCGCGCCAGGGTGTCGTCGAACAGGCCGAACAGGTCTTTGGCGCGGTCGCTGCCGCCGACGGTATAAGGCAGCATGACCGCGGGTATTTTGCTGCGCTCGGACAGGAATTCGGCCGCCTGGGGATTATTGTAGGCCATGTAGACGACGACCTTGGCCGGCGCCGCCTGCATGCGCGCGACCAGATCGGCCAGATGCGCGGTGGTCGGCGGCACGCCCGGTTTGGGTTCCAGACTGCCGACTTCGCGCAAGCCCAGCCAGGCATTCAGATAAGCCATGTTCTTGTGGTACACGACCAGGGTCAGTCCCTTCAGCGGCGCCGCCGCGGCCTCCCAGCGCCGCATCGCCGTATTCCAGCGCGCCAGGAAATCCGCGGTGCGCGCTTGATAGGCCTTGGCGTTGGCAGGTTCGAGTTGGCCCAGCCGCTCGCCCAGTATCTGCGCCACGCGCGCGATATTGTGCGGATCGAGATGGACATGCGGATTGCCCGCGGGGTGGATGTCTCCCAAGGCGCGGTCCAGCACCTTCGGGATCTCCAGGCGCGGCACGAATTGCGACGCCTCGAGGTAGCCGGGCGTCCCCGGCTGGATGCGCTCATTGCCCGATTGCCGCAGCAGCAGCGGCAACCAGCCGACTTCCAACTCCGACCCGGTGCACACCACCAGGTCGGCGTTCCTGGCCCGGGCGATCAGGCTGGGCCTGGCCTCGATGTGGTGCGCGTCCTGCAAGGCGGTGGTGGCGCTGTAGACGGACGCATGGTCGCCGGCGAGTTCCTGCACCAGCGCGCCCCATTCCGGCTCGCAGGCGAGCACTTTCAGCGCCGCCATCGCCGGTTGCGCCAGCAGGCAGACGCCGCAGGCCAGCAGACTGACTATGATATTTTTCATTGCGATCCTCGAAAAGCGGCTAGAAACTGTGCGCGCCATGCGCGCCCAGGCTCATGATGTATTGCAGGAACACCTGCCTGTCGCTCGCGCCCGGCTGGGACCGGTCGTTGGCGAACTGCAGCCGCAGGCGGCTGAATTCGCTGGCGCTGAAGTCGAACATCAGCGTGTTGCGCGTCGGGTTGTAACGCGACAGGATCGGGAAATTCGCGGCGCTGAGCGCGCCGCTGTCCACCAACCCGAGTTTCATGCTGCCCGCGTTCAGCCGGTCGTAGCGGTAGCCTACGCGCCACATCGGCATGAACTGGTAGACGCCCTGCGCATACCAGCCCGATTGCGCCGAGCGCAGCGTGCCGGTCTGCGGCGCGAGCCCGGCGGTATCGTAGCGAAGATTACCGTCCTCGTTGCGCCGGAAATATTCGCCCTGCAGTTTGAAATTGGTTTCGGCGGCATTTCCCTTGGGCGCCCATTTGAGCACGCCGTCCAGCACCCACAGGCGGCTCGCGCCGCTGAAGCTGTTGCTGACCTGGGTGCCGAGGGAATTCAGATCGCTGTAGCCGCGCTCCTGCGCCGTGGTGCGCAGGTTCGACAGGCCCAGGCGCCAGGCCGCGCCCGCGCCGATGTCGCCGCCCAGGCGCGCGAACAGATTGGCCGCGCCGACGCCGTTCTTATCGCGATCCGTGCCCGGAAAACTGCGGCCGCGCCCGGCTTCGGCACCGAGTTCGAAATAGGTGTCGGTCGGCGCCAGCCATTTGAGCTGCACCCCGTCGTCGGACAACTGGTTGCCCAGGAACACCTTGCTCGCCAGCGGCGCATCGGTGAAATCCCAGGCGTGGGCGTGGATCTCGTTCAGATAACCGACGCTGGAATAGAAGCGGCCGGCCTTGAGCGTCAGTCCGTGGGACAGTCCCAGCGTCTGCAGGTAACCCTCCTCCACGCCGATTTTGTCGTCAGGCTGCAAGCTGGCGATCAAGGTCCCGCGGAAATAGCGATCCGCGTTGGCCGCCAGCGCGAGTTCGGACTCACCCAGGCTGAGACCGCGCTTGCCCGGCGCGACATCGCCCCCCGTAGGGCTGAAGCCGGCAATGCGATAGCGCGCCGGATCCTGGGACAGGTTGCCGTAGACGCCGTTGAGGATCAGCGATACCGCGGGATTGAACGCGGCCTCCGACGCCGGGCGGATGCTCGCCTGGACCGCCGTGGCTTGTGCTTGCGCCGAGCGCTCCTCTGCCTTGGAAGCCGCGCCTTCGGCTCTGGCCGCGGCGCTTTCGGCCTTGCGCGTCGCGCCTTCGGCCTGCCGCAGGCGTTGTTCCAGCGCGTCGATGCGCTGCTCGTACTCGCGTTTCAGCTGCTGGACCTGCTCGCGCAGGTTCTTCATTTCCGCGTCCGTCACGGCCGATGCCGCGGCCGGCGCTGCCAGTGCGGCGGCCACGACGGCTGCCATCAGTGTTCGCTTGATCACGTCTGTATTCCTTGCGCAGTGCGCCCCGATGGGGCAAGGACGCCCGCCTGGCCTCAACGCCCGGCGGGGTCACGACAACTTGCGGGAACTAGACGGCCTGGGGCGGCGCGCGGACGGGAAGGCGGTAGATCGAGGAAGTGCGGGCCTGGTGGACGAACCAGGGGACGCCCGCGCTGCGCTGCGCCGCGAACTCCTGCGGCGCGATGCTGGCGGTAAGCGCGCTGCCCATCGCATAAAAGGCGATGCAGCGCTCGACCGGGTGCGTCGCCGCCTTGCCTTTTTGCGGCTGCGCCAGCTGGTCCTCGGCGTGCGCCAGCGCATGCAGCTGCGCCGTCTGCTGGGCGAACAGCACCACGAACGCGAGCAACAGGACCTTGAGGGTGCGCGTGCCTAGATTGAGGAAAGCCGACATGCCGCGATTTTAATCTAACTCTGCCGCCTGCGCCCCCGGGTGAGGGTTTACGCCAACCAGGCACTGTTTCAGACCCTGGACGAACAGTTCCTCGGGCAGATTCCTGCCGATGAATACCATCACGCTGCCGCGCTTCTCCTGCGGACCCCAGGGCTTGCCTACGTCGCCGCCCATGAGCATGTGCACGCCCTGGAACACCACCCGGTCGGCGTTCTGGTCCAGCCACAGCACGCCCTTGTAGCGCAGCAGGTCCGGGCCGTAGACCTGGATCATGCCGGAGAGGAATTCCTCCAGCTTGACGCCGTCGAACGGCGCGTCCGCCCGGAACACAAAGGAATGCACGGCGTCGTCGTGCTCGTGCCCGGCCTCCTCCAGGAAGCCGGGCGCGATCTCCAGCATCGCGTTCAGATTGAAGCCGCGGATGTCGAGTATGTCCACCAGCGGCGTTTCGCCGAAATGCACCGGCTTGATCGGCGCGCGCGGGTTGATCTTGACCAGGCGCGAGCGCAATAGATCCTGTTCTTCCGCGCTGACGAGATCGGTCTTGGACAGCAGGATGCGGTCGGCGAAACCCACCTGTTCCTGTGCCTCGCGGAAGTCGTCCAGCTGTTTTTCGGCGTGCTTCGCGTCGACCAGGGTGAGGATGGAGTCGAGCAGATAGTAGTCGCCGACGTCCTCGTCCATGAAGAACGTCTGCGCCACCGGACCCGGATCGGCCATGCCGGTGGTCTCGATGATGATGCGCTCAAAGTCCAGGGCTTTGGATTCGCGCTTAGTCCGCAGTTCGCCCAGGATGCGCACCAGGTCGCCGCGCACGGTGCAGCAGATGCAGCCGTTGTTCATCTCGACGATCTGCTCGCCCGCGTCGTGCACCAACAGCTCGTTGTCGATGCCGGCCTCGCCGAACTCGTTTTCGATGACGGCGATCTTGTGTCCGTGCTGCTCCTTGAGGATGCGGTTCAGGAGCGTGGTCTTGCCTGCGCCCAGGAAGCCGGTGAGTATGGTCACCGGCACCATGTCCTGTGGTTTCATCTGCAATCCTGAGTCGATTTTTGACAGTGACTTGCCATTTTTAGCACTTTGATTTGTCTGCCAACCACGCGGAATCTGGCATTGGCAAAATGAATCTCTTGAAATAGCAGGCGCTGGATTGCCCCGGCTGATCACCGCGTTGAGTCGGTCACACTTGCGCTAGTCGGACGTCTGCATGCGTCAGACTTGGCCGAGGATGCGTTTGACTTCGTGATCCAGTTCCGCGAGGTCGCGCTCGACAATAGCCCAGACCCCGTCCAAATTCACCTCTGCATAACCGTGGATCAGCCGGTCGCGCGTCCCGATGATTTTTCTCCAAGGCACGGAGTGTTCGTCAGACTTCAATTCGCTGCTGAGTTTTCGCGCCGCCTCGCCGATAATCTCGATCTGCCGAACGACCGCGCTTTGAATCATGTCATCCGCCATGAACGCGGCGCGGCCTGTTTCGGTGAAGCGGCGAATGCGCTCTATAGCTTCGGCGATATGCACGACATACAGCTTGTCGCGATCATTCATAAGGCGCGGGCTTCGGCCAGAATACGATCCCTGATAAGAGGATGCAGTTCGGGCTCGGTGAGAAGATCCACCTTCACGCCCAGCGCATCCTCGAAATCTTGTTGCATTCCGACAAGCTCGAAGAGCGAAGTTCCTTTGCGCACATCCACCAGCAGGTCTATGTCACTGCCCTCCTTATCGACTCCCTTCACGACCGATCCGAACACGCGCAGATTGCTCGCGCCGTGTCCGGCAGCGATGGCAAGCAGTCGTTCTCGATGGGCGGCAAGTGCTTCGGAGGGCTTCATGGACGGTATTTTCGCAGGTTTTACCGCGCATCGCCTCTTGGTCTAGGCGCGCCTGACGAGCAGCCCCTTCAGATAGTCCCCTTCCGGAAAGGACAAAAGTACCGGATGATCTGCGGCCGCGGCAAAATGGCCGACAATTGATGCGTCCGCGCCCGCGTCGAGCGCCGCCCCGGCGAGGATTTTCTGGAACAGCTCGGCCGAAATGCCACCGGAACAGGAGAAGCTCGCGAGCAAGCCGCCGGGGCGCAACAGCTTCAACGCAAGCAGATTGATGTCCTTGTAGCCGCGCGCCGCCTTTTCCGCAAACGCCGCCGTCGGCGCAAATTTGGGCGGATCAAGCACGATGAGATCGAAGCTGCGTCCCTGGTCGCGCAGCACGCGCAACTGCTTGAACACGTCGGCTTCCTGCCATTCGGCGCGCGCCGCATCCAGATCGTTGCGGGCGAGGTTGTCCCGCGCCTGCGCCAGCGCGTCGGCGGAACTGTCCACCGACAGCACCGACGCCGCGCCGCCCGCGAGCGCGTTCAGCGTGAAGCCGCCGGTGTAGCAAAAACAATTGAGCACCTCGCGCCCCCGGCTGAGCGCGCCGATGCGCTTGCGGTTGTCGCGCTGATCGAGATAGAAGCCGGTTTTGTGCCCCGCGGCCACATCCACGCCATAGCTGAGGCCGTGCTCGCGCAGCTGCACGCCGGCGGCTGGCAGGGTGCCGTGGAGCGCGCCGCTGCGCGCGGGCAGGCCTTCGAGCTCGCGCACGTCGGCATCCGAACGCTCATAGACGCAGGCGCAGCCGGTCAGTTCGTGCACCGCCTGCGCCAACTCGTCGCGCCAACGCTCCGCCCCCGCCGAGAGCAGCTGCAGCACCACCACGTCGCCGTAGCGGTCGGCGATGACGCCGGGCAGGCCGTCGGATTCGCCGTGCACCAGACGCATCGCGTCGCTGTCCTCCGCGGCGAGCAGCCGCTCGCGCGCTTTCATTGCCTGCCGCAGACGCGCGCGCAGAAACCCTGCGTCCATGGTTTCTCTTTCGTCCCAACTCCAGATACGCGCGCGTATCTGCGATATGGGGCTATACGCGGCCGTCGCGAGAAATTTTCCGTCTGCAGCGTGCACCGCGACGGTATCGCCGGATTCAGGATTGCCTTCCAGCCGCGCCACCGCTCCGGAGAACACCCAGGGATGGCGGCGCAGGAGGGATTTCTCGCGCCCCGGCTTGAGGATCAATTGCTTCATGGGCCGGCATGATAAGCCGTTTTCGGAGCGAAAGGGGCCACCGGCCGAAAACCCTCCGCCGTGCGCGGCCGGACCACGTGTTTGTTCTGGTATCCGCATTGCGCCACCCCACCGGATAATCGAGATGGTTGATACGCGCATTGCAGAATGCGAACGGTAGGAATCAACCCTTTGAGAGATCCGCTGAAAGTCTCAGTTCGAGACTGTAGCGACGCCCACAACGTCGCTACAGAATGACAGCCTCGCATCCATGCTGTTGAAAAACTCGAAATGGCACGGGCAGCGATTTTCTGCCAGATTCTGTTCTGATCGAAAATGGCATTCTCTGTCCATTATTGAAGCAACGGACAAGCCCTCCAGCGCGATATCAACGCACCCCGGTACGCCCCCAGCCTGATGCGACCTCCGAATTCTACGCGGGCTAGAATTCTTTCATCATTAACAGAAACCGAGTTTTTCAACAGAATACAGCGGTAACGGTCCGTCAGCGGTAGACTCGAGCCTTGGCTCGCTCCCCAGAAAGGGCCCATGTGGACACTGGACCACGGTTATCGATTTGGCTAGCCCCTCCAACGAACGACCGGCGCCAACCTAAAGTCGTCAGATGACGTCTGAAAATCTACCGACGACGGCCAAACCGACACGATATCTGTGTTCCCATCAACATCAATTTCGGTATTGGCGAGAATTATGCATTTTCCTCGAGATGAGCAGCAAGTTTCTTGACGAATGTGTCAATTTCCGACAGCGATATCACTGCATGGAAACCATTTTTGTCGCGAAAAGAAAAAGCCGCTACCTCGCCATCTTCGTGGACAGGATCGATCTTGAAGTGTGCCACCGCGTTTCTCATTCTGGGGTCTGCGCGCCCCCGATCGTGCATCGCAGCAAGAGCAAGCCATGCCATCCGATGCCATCCTCGTTCTGGGAATGTTCCCAGCCACGACGAGGAGAACGACATGTCTGAATTGCGCCAACGGATGGACGAGGCCATGGTGTTGCGCGGGTTTGCCGTGCGCACGCGCGAAGCGTATCTATCTTGTGTGACGGCCTTGGCTAAGCATTACCGGCGCCCGCCCGACCAGCTCGGCGGTGATGAGCTTCAGGCCTACTTGCTGCACCTCATCACCGAGAAGAAACTGGCCTACGCCAGCGTCAACCAGGCCGCCTGCGCCCTTCGCTTTCTGTTTGAGCGCGTGCTCAAACGGCCGAATGCGCGCTTCGACATCCCCATGGCCAAGGTGCCCAAGCGTCTGCCGCAAATGCTCTCGCGCGAGGAGGTCGCG
>JAJZUN010000067.1 GCA_021848555.1 Pseudomonadota bacterium
GTCCTTCGCGTGACCAGTAGGCCAGCAGTTCAAGCGTCGTGCGCGACGCCCCCGGGTAGCCGGCCGTGCGCCAGGCGGCCAGACGGTCGCGAATGCGCGAGACCAGCTTCATCTCGATCATCGTCCCGGTATCGACCTCGGCCGAATCCCTGGTCCCTGAACGCGGATCGCGATAGAAGTAGTGCGCGAAGCGGCGTCCGGCGCGGCGCTCCGGGGTTTCGCCCGGCAATATCCACCAATGCGCCTGTGGCTCCTCGAAAGGCGAATTGAGGATCGGCTCGGAGACTTCGAAGTTGCTCATGGCGTCATATTAAATGCGCGGCAAATTCCGTCGAGCTTTTCCAGCACTTCCGGATGAATTTCTTCCGGCCGCATGAGTGCCGCAATTTCGTGAAACCGAGTATAGGGAATTCCGACAAGACCTGCCGCCTCCAATGCTGGCGGTATCAATTTTGTTCTGGCTTTCACTGTATTCAAATACTCGTGATTGCCTAATGGCTCCCTTAAGACCGCGGGCGGACTATTCTGCTCCAGATATGCCTTTAGCTCGTTTACGTGTTCTGGCGCGGCCGCTTCTCCGACCTGTTGCGTCACGAATCGAATCAACACGTCTGGATGAAATAGGTAGCTCTCGATTTCGTAGCGTCTCCATCGAATACGTTGCAAACCCGTACCAGTGATTTCAGTCGGGCCGATTTCCGGACGCGCGTCACCGTCAAGAATGACCAGACCAGGCAAGTCGTTACGCACCAAAGCCAATGCTTCATAGTGGTCTTTCGCTGGAATACCTTTCGCACCTGGCCTGGTTTCCCAGACGGTTGGCTTCCAGAACAGTTTCTTCGTAAGGTACTCTGCGAGTGGATGGTTCAGAATTCTCGCCCACTCCTTGAGAATCGCGATGTCGGTGTGTCCTTCGGTATAAAGCACCCCGGGCGCGTCGACGGCAAGCATGAGGTCCGTGTTGGTCAGCACCGAGAGCGAACGCATCAAATTGCTTTTCTCCGCCGAATCGGAAAGCATGCGTGGCGACTGGAGCAATACACATAGCTCTCGCGGCTCCACCGAATCGATGATGACTTCAGAGTGCGTTGCCACGACAAGTTGAGAATGTTGCCGCTGCGCGACAGTGCGCAACTCGCCGTAAATTGCGTCTTGAAGAATGATGTGCAAATGCGCGTCAGGCTCGTCAAGAAGCAGCACGGAACCGGCTCGGGTATTCAGGAACGCGAGCAGCATGAGCACTTGTTGAAAGCCACTGCCGGCGCTCGCGATGTCAAGACGTGGTCCACCTGGCACCATCTGATATTCGGCAAGAATATCCGCGCCGCCGGAATCCGGTGGTTGCAAATCGTAGCCGAAAAGACGCTTAATCGAGGAGGTCAAATTGTTCCACGCGTCTTGATCCAGGTGCGCCAGAACAAGCAGATTACGCAATACATCCCCGGGCTTTCCCAGCCCGAGAAGTTGTTCAATTTTTGGCTTCTGCAGGACTGGCTCGTCGGTAGAAAGACCCGTCATCGGCGGTACAAACACAGCGGACAAATCGACAACACCCGTCCCTAGCTGATGCGGATCAGCGTCGGGCTTGGGGCGAACGAGAATCTGCTCGGTGGTATCAGGCAAAAATTCCATGGTGACCGCCCACCCGTCACTATGCTCAATCTTGATTTCTATGGGCTGGTTGTAGCGTCGATTAGTCCAGAGCAGATCGAACGCCCGAAGCGGCACAGCGGAGAACACGTGGCGCGTGATCGGAACTTTGGTATACGCACCACCATGCCTCTGAAAATCGTTGCGCTTGCACCAAACGTTGAATCCTAGCGACCATGCGGCGATTGCCTGAAGCATCGTCGTCTTGCCGGTGTTGTTTGGACCTGCAAGGACCACATGGCCCGGCAATTCGAAGACCACTTCGGAAAAGCGCTTGAACCCCTTGATGGTAACCTTTCGGATCATTTTGTACCTCTTGGCGTCTTGACCACCATCAATTCATTGCCGCGGTCATCGATCACCTTCATTACGATTTTGGCGTATGTACCCGCCTCAAAGGGCGAGTCGGGGATCGGGTCGTTGACTTCGAACCCGCTCATGCTGCTGCCTTTTGAATCGCTACGAGTGCGCGCCGCAAACTCTCGCTATTTGCGCTCGCCTTGCGTGGACGCCACGAGTCTTGAACGAACGCAGTCATTTGCGACAAGTAGCCCCGCCCCACGATGCCTTGGCTACCCTGAGGCGGCACGATATCCTCCAAAACTAGACGTTTGCGCGAGTGTCTGGCCAGATTCACCAAGTCCTGTTTCGGATTGAGCCGCTTGTCCGGGTCGTCCGGCACGCGCGCTGCGGGAACCCGGAGAAATGAAGCGATCGCCTCGCGATCGGCAAGTAACCACGCCTCCAACATGTGCTCCGCAATACGCAGGACAAACTGCGGGTGCCGCCCGTGAGGCAGGTGCTCGGCAATCAATCCGCTCGGACACGGAGACTGCTCCAAGTCCGTTACCGCCAGTACAGGCCCTGCATGTTGGGCCGCACGATTGTATTTCATCGCATCGCGCCAAAATGCGTCTGTGCCGCCTTTGGGAACAAATCGCGTCTCTTCATGTTCGATGCCAAGAGCCGTTAGCACTTTCTGCGCAACGGGAATCTCAAGCAAGCCTTCAGTTACAACGAGAGAAAACGAGGACATCAGGCCACCGCAGAGTCGAACAGCCCTAGTTGCGATGCCGCTGTTCTCGGCATTAGCGCTTCGCTTGCCGGGATGCCTGCCTTCATCAGGCGCGAGACCTCCTTAATCGACGCACCAACCAAGACCTCCGATCCTTCATCCGCCGGCTGGACCATCAATAGTTCCTCCGCGGCGATTCCTGGATCCATAAGAAGCTCGTCACTGTGTGTGGACAGAATAACCTGACGGCCGTTTCCGGCGCGTTGGGCTCGATGTATGAACGGGCCCAATCTGCGCACAATTGCGCCGTGCAGTGACAGCTCCGGTTCCTCCAAAAGCAACGGGCCCGCTCGTTCCTGCAATGCCCACAGGAGTCCGATTAAACGCAAGGTGCCATCTGAAAACTGGGTTTCATTTTGGTACGCGCCTTGGGGCCGCCAGTGCTTGAATTTCACTTGTAGATGCGGTCTGCCATGCTCGTCCTGCACGAAGGTCAAGTCCTCGAGCGGCGTAGCAACCAGCCCGATAACTTTCTGGATCCGCTTCAATCTTCCTTCCCGAACCTTGGGCGAAGTATTTCTAATGCGATCCAGTAAATCTCGCCCGTACTGATCCGGGCCAATGCTATCCGAACGCGGCGCTTGGCCTTCGCGGACAAGCTGCGGGACCAAATGAAGATACAACACTCCGCGAAAGAAGTCGGCCAACTCGCGAAACTTGCCATTCCGATTGACTTGTTGAATCGCAGTTTGAGTCAGTTGTTCACGATCCGCTTTGTCCTGTTCGTCAGGTCTGGAGAGCAGATTTTCCAGTTGCCCACCCGGATGTATCCGGTCAACACGTTCGCGCTTGACGATCGGGGTCTGGTCTTTGGATGAGCGATGGGTAAATGCAAGTTCATAGATCCAGCCACCCTCGCCATTCAATACATGCACTTTGACCATGACCTCGGTACTTACGCCCCGCGCAAAAAGTGAACGAATCTTGGGCAAGCCATCCCGGAGTGCAACAGCTTTGGCCAATCCGCCACCCTCCAGCACCAAGTCTCGCAGCAAGCGAAATGCGTCCAGAAAATTCGATTTTCCACTTGCATTGGGGCCGACCATGAAGACTCGATTCGCCAGGGCAACGTTTACGCGCGTGAAGTTCTTCCAGTTCTGCAATTCGATCTGCGTAAAGTGCGGTTGACTCATACTGCCTCCTTGAGGCTCTTCACCACCATCAATTCATTGCCGCGGTCGTCGATCACCTTCACTGCAATCTGGGCGTTCGTGCCCGCCTCGAACGGTACGGAAACCGTCCCCGCTAAGTGCGCCCAGACGCCGTCCTCGTATTCACCTTTCAGCGCACGCTTGAGATTGTCCCACGCCTGGGTGCGCGGAAAAAACGCTTGTGAAACATGGAACGATAACCCGTTGTAGTCGGTGTCGAGCAGCCACGCAGGCACATCGTCACCGCGCTTGTGCTCCACCTGCATGGTCGCCGGGTCGAACACGTCCAGGCCAAGCAGTTCGACCTCGTACCAGGTGCCAGCCGCCTTTTCCTTCGCCGTCTCGTGCGCCGGAGCCTTGGTCTTGCGTAGCGCCACCTCCGGCAGACCGCAGATCGACAGAATCTGCGAGGAGCGCATGTTCTTCAGCAGGTCGCCCATCATCAGATCGGGCGTCGCCTGCACATAGGTGGCGGGAATGCCGACAGCCTGTTCGCAAGTCTCGATGAACTGTCGCGCGGGCGGCTGGATAGCGAAACCGATCACGTAAAGGTGGGTGTAATTTTTCGCGTTCGCCTCGCGCGCCGCCTCCCACACCAGGCGCTCGGCGATGGCACCGTTCTCCGGGCCGAACACCAAGGCCACCGGCTTGCCGGAGAAGGGCAGGCTAAGTCGATTGGCTTCGTCAGCTGCTTGTACGACGTCATCCAGCCGTGCCCCCTTGCCTTTAGTGCTGCCATCGACCACTGCTTCTGCAGAGAGCGTGAGCGTCTTCGCCGGACGGCGCAAATTCCGCAGTGTCACCGCCTTTCCACCGCCGATCTGCACTACCGGCGAATGGCGCAGCACTTCAAGCATGCGGTCGATGTAGGTCGCCTCTGCCTCTGCGGTTTCTGACCGTTGCCCGGATGAGGATTGTGGCGAGGAAACGTCGTCAAGGCCCATCGCCGTCGGGATCGTCGCTTCGAAGACGAAAGGACCGGTGACGCGGGTGACGCCTTTCACCTCCTCCGGACGATCGACGAGCACCTCTTCATGCAGCGATTCCTCGTTGGCTATATTGCTGGACGTGACGTGCGGAACAATACCGCCGACCTCTTCGGATTTTGCATTCTGTCGGCGTTTGTATACGAACCCGCCGCTCGGCCCAAGAGATTCATCCCTAAGTTCATACCACGGGAACGTCGCAGTAAGTAACCGTTGGCGTGCTAGAGCAAGTGGCACACGTGAAGTATCGACGGTGATCCAACGTCGCCCTATATCTTCCGCGACATATGCGGTCGTGCCTGAACCACACGTTGGATCAAGTACTAGGTCGCCGGGGTTCGTGGTTAGCATCATGCATCGCTTTACGGCCTCGGCGCTGGTTTGAACCACGTATAGCGGGTTGGATGCGCCACCGAATTCGTCCCACCAGTTTGTGGCCTCGATATAACCAAAGTCAGACGCATACCGCTTATATCGAAGTTGTTTGTCTGCTACAAATAACCTTCCTGCAGCCGCAAGTCGATCTAACCCCGAGGGCGACCCGTCATCAGTAATTGCGCTGTGTTTCCAGCAATTGCCACGGGCAATGCCGGGATCGAATGGCCTTCCTCTGAACTTGAAAACAACGCTCTGAGTCCTTCTAACGCCGCCGCTTGTCAAGTTCTCGGATGCGAAGAGTCGCGCACCTGGAAAGTCTTCAAAGACTCGTTCAATTGCTCTCCTGTAATCAACTTCACGCTCCTTTCCGAGGTCTGCCAACGTTACTTCGCGGCCATCGGACAATTCGACGTATCGAAAGGTGTCTGCCAGATCTTCTCGCGGAATCTTCACAAACATTTTTCGGATTCGCGGTCGTGCACGTGCGATGTCCTTCGTAGCCCAAAGGATGTAATCGTTTATCGGGTCGAGCGTTCCCCCCTTTTGTCCGCCCTTCTTTTTTAGCAGAATCGTGACTACGAAATTCTCAGCCCCAAAGACCTCATCCATCAACTCGCGCACATGATGCAAGTTCTCATCCGATATCTGCACGAATATTGACCCCGTCGGCGCGAGCAAGTCGCGGCAGAGGAACAACCGATCCCGCAAGTACGTGAGATACGAGTGCAACCCCAGTTCCCAAGTATCACGATAAGCCTGCACCATCTCCGGTTCGCGCGTCATGTCCGCGTCATCGTTGTGAGTGACGTCGCGCTTCCTCACGAAGGGCTGGAAATTGGAGCCGAATTTCACGCCATAGGGCGGGTCCATGTAGATCATCTGCACCTGGCCGCCGAGCGACTCGTAGTGCAAGAGCGAATTCATCGCAACCAGCGAATCGCCCAGAATCATGCGATTGACCCAGTCATCCTTGTACTCGTAGGCGCGCAGCACTTGATCGCGAATCGAGCGCTGCGGGTCGGCAAAGAGATCGAACAGGCCCAATTGCTTGTCGGCGCGATGACCCTTCAAGGTCTCCAGGATGGCGCGGGTGGACAGGCGCTCGTGCACGAACAAGGGCAGCGTTGGCACGTCGAAGGACAGCCGCTCGGCCTTGCCCGCCCAGTTGAGGAAGGGCTTGGCCAGCGCTTTCAGCTTTGCGGCCGCCGCCTTGGCTTCCTCGAGCGTCTTCGCTTCCAGAACCTCGCGCAGCAACGCCTCGCCCTGTTCGCGCGCTGAGTTCTGTCCGTCCCAATCCAGCGCCGGCGCTAACGACGAGTCGTAGCGGTAAGTCTTCGGGGGCGCCTTCTTCTTGAACTGCGGCTGGGTGCCGACGTCCGGCCGCGCCAGCGCCTCCTCCTTGTGACGGTACTCGGCCGTCTGTGCCAACTTCGGGGCCGACTTCTTCTGGGCTGACTTCTTCGGTTTCGCCATCATGGTGTCCTAATGCGGCGGGTGCGGCGCCGCGGATGCTGTACTTGCGGTCATTCTAGGCTTGGACGCGTCACGGCGCGTGGTTCCGAGGGATCGTGCGCTGCTTCAACCAAGCAGCATCGGCCCCTGTTGCTGCCAGAGTTCCGTCGGCAGGCGCTTGAAGCCGCTTTTGGCATATTGGTGCCAGCGGCCGATGATATAGGCGAGCATCAGGTTCGCCTGGGCCGAGACATCGGCGTCTTTGTCGATCTCGCCCTGGGTCGCCGCCAGCCGCAGCGATTGCTTGAGTGTCGCCTCCAACCGGTCGTGCAGCTGGTTGATGCGCGCCTGCAGCCGCTCGTTCTCGTTCACCAGCGCGTCGCCGATCAGCACGCGCGTCATGCCGGGATTCTTCTCCGCGAAAGACAGCAGCATCGCGGCGAAGGCGTGAGCCTGTTTCAAACCGTTATCCTGCTCCGCACTGATTTTGTTGATCAGGCCGAATACGGTCTCCTCGACGAAACCGATCAGTCCTTCATACATCTGCGCCTTGCTGGCGAAGTGCCGGTAGAGCGCGGCCTCGGAGACCTCCAGGCGGGCGGCGAGCGCGGCCGTGGTGATTTTTTCGCTTTTCGGCGCCTGCAGCATCTCGGCCAGCACTTGCAGGATCTGGTTCTTGCGTTCACCGGGGCGGGTCGCCATGATCTCCTCCTTGGATATGCAGACGTGCGCCGATTCTAGCCTATACGGTTGGTAAGCGCTAACCCTTTATGGCACCAGGCGCCCCAGCAGACGCGGCAGCGCAAGTACCGAAGCCGTCTTGACATCAATATAGGCCGGGGTGCGCGACTCGCGCGTGATCCATACGGTTTTCATCCCCAGACGCTTGGCCGGCCGCAGGTTTTCGCGGCTGTCCTCCACCATGACGCAGCGCGTGGCGACGAGCTTGTGCGCGCGCAGCAGGCTGTGGAAGGCGGCGCGCGAAGGCTTGGGCTGGTAACCGGTGGACTCGATGCAGTGCAGCGCGTCGAACTGGCCCTCCACGCCCATCATCTGCACCGCGGCCAGCGCGTACGCGCGCGGCGCGTTGGACAGGACCAGCTTGCGCCCGGGCAGGCGGCGCAGCATGGCGGCGAGCCCGCGCTCGTACACCACCATGCCGGACAGATCGGGAAACGCATGCGTCTCGCGCAGGAAATGCTCGGGATCGGTGCCGTGATGACGCATCATGCCGAGCAGGGTGGCCCCGTAGCTGCGCCAGTAATGCGCGCGCAGCTTGCCGGCGTCGTCCTCGGTGAGCTGCAGGTGCCGCTGCAGGTAGGCGGTCATGCTGCGATTGATATGCGGAAAAATATGCGGCGACGTGTTGTGCAGGGTATTGTCCAGGTCGAAAACCCAGGTAAGCTTTGTAGTCACGGTCACCGGTCCAATCTAGAATCGCAGTATGCGGCTGACACCAAATTTCTCCCTTGAACAGCTGACCTATTCCGAGACTGCGGAACGCGAGCGCATCGACAACACACCGGGCGCGGACATCCTGGATAACCTGCGCCTGCTCGCCGACGGCCTGGAACGGGTGCGCGCCCTGACCGGATACCCGCTGGACATCTCCAGCGGCTACCGCTCACCCGAACTCAACCAGCGCGTCGGCGGCGCAAAAACCTCGCAACATACCCTGGGGCTGGCCGCCGATTTCACCTGCGCCGAATTCGGGCCGCCGGCGGATATTATCAAAGCCATCCGCGACGCCGGCATCGAATTCGACCAGTGCATCCTGGAATACGCAAAATGGGTGCATATCTCCTTCAGCAAGGCGCCGCGCGGCCGGGTGTTGACGATTTACGATCCCAATGAAGGTTATCTCGACGGGCTGCGGGACCGGGGCGGCAATCAGATCGTCTGAACACCTAAAAGCAGATCCCTCTGCGCGGCGCGCCTCGGGATGACTTTGCCGGGGCTGGGCCCGGCAAAGTCATTTACCGTGGATCAGCGTGCCCACACCCTGGTCGGTGAGAATTTCCAGCAGCAGCGCATGCTCGACGCGGCCGTCGATGATGTGCACGCTTTTCACCCCGCTCCTGGCCGCGTCCAGGGCCGAACTGATCTTGGGCAGCATGCCGCCGGAGAGCGTGCCATCGGCGAACAGCGCGTCGATCTGCTTGGCGGTCAGGCCGGTGAGCAGCGTGCCGTCCTTGTCCAGCACCCCCGGCGTATTGGTGAGCAGCACCAGTTTTTCCGCCTTCAGGATTTCGGCGAGCTTGCCTGCGACCAGGTCGGCGTTGATATTGAAGGATTCGCCGTTGGCCCCCACACCTATGGGTGCCACGACCGGGATGAAGCCGCCGGCTTCCAGCACCGAAATCACCTGCGGATCGATCGAGGCGATTTCGCCCACCTGGCCGATGTCCAGCATCTGCTTCGGCTTGTCCTTGTCGTGCAGCATCAGTTTTTTCGCGCGGATGAACGCGCCGTCCTGGCCGGTGAGCCCCACCGCCTTGCCGCCGGCCTGGTTGATCAGGGTGACGATATCCTTGTTGACCGCCCCGCCGAGCACCATCTCGACCACGTCCATGGTCTCGGCGTCGGTGACGCGCATGCCCTGCACGAACTCGCCCTTCTTGCCGATGCGCGTGAGCAGCGCCTCGATCTGCGGCCCGCCGCCGTGCACCACCACCGGGTTCATGCCCACCAGCTTCAACAGCACCACGTCGTGGGCGAAGCTCTTCTGCAGGGCCGGATCGGTCATGGCATTGCCGCCGTATTTGACGACGATGGTCTTGCCGTGGAAGCGCTTGATATAAGGCAGCGCCTCGGCCAGGGTCTGGGCCTTGAGTGCGGGTACCGCAGGTTTGGACATGAATGGCGCCCTCAGTCGCTCTTGCGCAATAGCCGGATTTTACCGCCCCTGAGACGAAAAAAGGCGGCCATCGGCCGCCTTTTCCCGGATAGCGCAAGCGCCGGTTACTGGATGGTCAGCTGGCGCCCGGCCGCTTCGGCTTTTTTCGGCAGCGTCAGTTCGAGCACGCCGTCGGTGAATTTCGCGCTCGCAGCGGCCTGATCGATTTCCGTCCCCAGGCGAAACACGCGCGCGACTTTGCCGTAGTAACGCTCGCGGTGCAGCACGCGCTCGTTCTCCTTGACTTCCTTTTCGGCGCACGCTTCGGCGCTGATGGAAACCTGATCGCCGTCGATGTTGACCTGGATGTCTTCCTTCTTCACCCCGGGGATTTCGGCGTACACCACGTAGGCGCTGTCCTTCTCACTCACGTCGATCTTGATCCGGCCCGTCGCCGCCGGCTGGCCTTCATACGCCATCGGCCGCACAAAAAACCCCTTCAGAAG
>JAJZUN010000068.1 GCA_021848555.1 Pseudomonadota bacterium
GCGCGAGACGATCGGCCGCACATAGGAATTGACCACTGTCGTCTCGGTGCGCTCGTACTCGTACATCTCCGGCATCACCTCGGAGGAGATCGAAACCGGCATTCCGGGCAGCACCTCCTCCGCGATTTCCCGGACCCGCCGTTCGTGTGCGCCATTGGCGTAGGCGTTGAGCAGAGATACTGTCAGCGCTTCGATACCCTTGTTGCGCAGCGAGGCCAAAGACTTGCGCAGCACGGCCTCGTCGAGCGGCGCGATAACATTGCCGCGCGCGTCCATCCGCTCATCGGCCTCGATCGTGTGCTCCAACGGCGCCAGCAAAGGGCGCTTGTTGTAGATCACCCAGCCGCCCAGTCCGCCCGGCACATAGGAGCGCGCGATCTGCAGCACCTGCCGGTACCCCACGGTCGTGACCAAACCCACGCTGGCGCCCTTGCCTTCGAGAACGGTGTTGGTTGCGACGGTCGTCCCGTGCATCACATGCGTGATGCGCTGCGGGTCGATCTTGTTCTGCTCGCAGATCCGTGCAATGCCGTTCAGGACGCCAATGGATGAATCCTTTGGCGTTGACGGCACCTTGGCCGAATAGGTCTCGCCGGTCGATTCATCGATCAGCAGCAGGTCGGTAAAAGTTCCGCCGACGTCGACGCCCAGTCGATAGGTCGGCACTGCGGCTGTTGCCATCGCTTATCTCCTCGTACTTGAAATCGCCGCGCAAAACCCGCGTCGCGTGCTCGCGCTTCCAATTGGAGCGGAGCGGCTCATCCGATCACCCCGTCGGCGCGCAGCCGCGCAATGCGCGCGCCGTCGTAGCCGAGGAAGTCCCTCAGCACGGCATCCGTGTGCTCGCCCAGCCGCGGCGGCGTACCGTAGCTCGCCTCACCCGCTTCGGACAGCTTGATCGGGTTGCCCGGCATCTGGATCACCTCGCCGTCGTGCAAGGCCACATCGACGACCATATGGCGGGCGCGGATTTGCGGATCCTCGAGCGCCTGCCTGAAATCGTTGACGGGCGCGCAAGGAATGCGCGCGGCGCGCAGCTTGGCAAGCCAGTTTTCGGCGGTATCGGTCAGAAGCTCTTCCTGAATGACACGATTGATGAGTTCACGGTCCGCGAACCGCCCGGGCTGCTTGAGGTATGCCTCCTGGCGCAGTTCGGGGCGCGGCACCACCTCAAGAAACCTCTCGTAGAAAGCATCGCCGATACAGGTGATGATGATGTAGCCGGTTCTAGTCTTGTAAGTGTTGTAGGGCACGTGAACAAAATGGCCGTTGCCGAGGCGCTCCGGTACGATGCCCGACATCAAGTACATGGTCGCCATGTAGTTGAGCAGCGAGATCTGCGCGTCGAGCATCGAGACGTCGACATGCTGGCCGCAGCCGGATTGCTCCCGCGCCACCAGCGCCGCCAGCACGCCCATGGCGCCGAAGATGCCGCCGCCCAGATCGCCGATGGGGATGCCCGAACGAACCGGCGGGCTATCGGGAAACCCAGTGATCGACATGCCGCCGCCCATGCCCTGCACCACCTGGTCGAAAGCAGGCCGTTCCGGCTCGGGGCCGGTCTCGCCGAATCCAGTGACCGAGCAGGTAATGATGCGCGGGTTGATGACCGCCAGCTTCGCGTGATCGACCCCGAGCCGCTTGGTCACGCCGACGCCGAAGTTGTCGAAGACCACGTCCGCCTTGCGTACGAGGTCATAGAAAACCGCCCGTCCCGCCTCGGACTTCAGATCGACGCACACGCTCTCCTTGCTCCGGTTGAGCGTCAGAAAATAGGCGCCCATGCCTTGCCTGGAGTATTCCTTGCTGCCGGCGAGCAACTTGCGCGTTCCCTCGCCGCCGCCGGGCGGCTCGATCTTGATGGTGCGGGCACCCAAGTCCGTTAACAGCATCGCCCCATAGGGCCCGGACAGCATGTGGGTAAGGTCAAGAACGACCACGCTCTCCAGCGATTTCACCAGTCAATACCCCCCTTTAATCCTTGGAATCGCATTGCATTATTATTACAAAGCATAGTTATGCAAGGTACATGCCATGTGCCAAATAAATAAGACATCTGTTTGATTTAAATGTCATTTAATATTCTTTACGAATATTGCTGCAACAGCATCAAGGCAATAGCGTTTAATTGAAACATCTGGTAACGTTTCGTGAAACATAAGGTGAAACACAGCCTGGCGGCCGAAACTGCCCGAGTCCTGTAACAAAAAAGAGAGGAAAATCCGGATGCAAAAAGGCATCGTCTACGCTTCTCGCGCCGCCGCGGCGGATGCGCAACCAAGCATCAGGGTCATCAGCTATACCGGCTTGAGCCGTCTTATCCACGCCGTGGTCCCCGAATACGAAGCGCGCGCCCATATCGAAATATCCGATGTCGTCTTCGACAACGCGGTCGCAATGGGGCACGAGCTGGAGCGCGACGGCAGCACGGATGTGATCATCAGCGCCGGCGCCAACGCGGCGATTCTGCGCTCTACGCTGTCGCTGCCGGTGGTGACGATCAAGCCCAGCGGCTACGACGTGCTGCTCGCGCTGCTCAAGGCGCGGCGCTACGCCGAACGGGTGGGGATCGTCACCTTTAGGGAGCCGATCCCCGAAATCGAGCAGGTCAAGGAAATGCTGCGCATCGAGGTATCGCAGCGCACCTACACGACGGTCGACGACGTGGCCGAGTGCTTTCGCGCGCTCGCCGACGCCGGATTCAAGGTTATCGTCGGCTCCAGCCTGGTGGTCGACCTCGCAGAGCGCGCAGGTATCAAGGGCATCCTCGTCTATACCCCCGCATCGGTAAAACAGGCGATCGAAGACGCGATTGAGATTGCCCGCGTCCAGCGCCTGGAAGCGCAGCGTTACGAACAGCTGAACGGCGTGTTGCGCCACTTGCACGAAGCGGTGCTCGCCGTGGACGCCAGAGAGCAGGTCATCGCCATCAATCCGCTGATGGAGCGGCTGATCGACAAGGCGGCCGATGAAGTGCTCGGCCACCGGCTTCAGGACGTCATGACGGAACTCAACCTCGGCGCGGTGCTGGAAGGCCACGCGCAGGAGACCGGCGAGGTAGTGCTGATCAAAGGTCAGACTTACGCTGCCAACCGCATCGCGATCCGCGAGCACGGCAAAATTTCGGGCGCCCTGCTCACCCTACAGGACGCCGACACCATCCGGAAGGCCGACGGCAACATCCGCACCCAGCAACGCGTCCGTCAGTTCGCCGCCCGCTACCGCTTCCAGCAGATCCTGGGAAGCAGCCCCGCATTCCAGCGCGCCTTGCGCGCTGCGGAACGCTATGCGCGAACCGATTCGACCATTCTGATCACCGGTGAAAGCGGCACCGGCAAGGAGCTGTTCGCGCAGGCGATCCACAATGCGAACCAGCGCCGCGGGCATCCATTCGTCGCAATCAACTGCGCCGCCCTCCCGGAATCGCTGCTGGAAAGCGAGCTGTTCGGCTACGAAGAAGGCGCCTTCACGGGATCGCGCAAGGGCGGAAGGCCAGGGTTGTTCGAAACGGCGCACACGGGGACAATTTTTCTCGATGAGATCGGCGACATGCCGCTGTCCCTTCAGACCCGGCTGTTGCGGGTTCTACAGGAAAAGGAGGTAGTGCGACTGGGCGGCGCCCGCCCGGTGCCCGTGGACGTGCGCGTCATCGCCGCCACTCACAGGGATCTGGCCGATCTGGTCGAGCAGGGGAAATTCCGCTCCGATCTCTACTATCGGCTCAATATCCTCCGGCTGCACCTGCCCCCGCTGCGGGAACGGCCGGAAGATGTACCACCGCTTGCGCTGCAATTGCTTCACGCCTCACTGCGGCGGCTCGGCTCCAGCCTCCCCGCCGACCAGGTGTTGGCGCCTCTAATGCCCGTTCTGCGCTCTTACGCTTGGCCTGGCAATGTTCGGGAACTGGAAAATATCGCGGAAAGGATCGCGGCCATGCTGTGCGAATACGGTTGCCCATCGACGATCGATTACGGGGTCATCAGCGACGAACTCCCCGAGCTCTTCCCCCGACCGGAAACCATTGCTCGCGATGAAAGCGCAGACCTACCGGCAACAGCTTTGGACGATGCAGCCGTCCTTGGCGCGATCACGCGCGCCGGAGGAAACCGGCAAGCGGCAGCTCAACTGCTCGGCGTCAGCCGAACCACTTTGTGGCGCCGCATGCGGTTGCTGACCGATCCTATTCGAGAAACTGAGCGGGAAACTCCACATCTATAGCACAGCGCAGGCGCCGCGAGTGGCAAGCGGTTTGGTGTCCAGTCTCCATCTAGCGCACCGCGTCGCAGAGGGCACGCGTGCTCAGGTTTTGTTTTCTGGCCCAATGGTCAAACCATCTGGCCTTTTCATGCGGCCGGTCAGCGCCGCATCCGCCGTTGTCCAATTGCCCGCGATTCCCGGCGAACTGACCCTGGCGGCCGGAAGATGCACGAAATCCACCGTGATGCCGTCCTTTCATTGACCAATTATGTCAACACTTGATTCGTAGGTAGCTTGTGAAATACTGTGCCAAATGCGGCGCGGAACTGATCCTCGGTACCGAGTCCGGGCGAGAGCGACCCATCTGCCCGCGCTGTGGCTTTATCGTCTATCGGAAT
Organism: Pseudomonadota bacterium; assembly: GCA_021848555.1. The sequence goes on from JAJZUN010000068.1 coordinate 4,596, forward strand.
CCGGTGCCGGTCGTCGCCGTCCTCGCCACGCGTGAAGACAAGCTACTGCTCGTTCACCGACTCAATCCGCCTCTAGCCAATTACTGGGCGCCTTCTGGCAGGCCGAGGAGCCGGGCGACCAGGAGCCGGTGATTCCGATACAAAATCACGCCACCTCGCTCCCAGTCTCCCCACGTCCCCTGATCAACCCCAAGCTGCCGGGCGGCTTCCTTAATTGACCAGCCCATCGCCCGGCGTTTGGCGAGTAGGCGCTCAGGAATGTTCTTCGGCTCCGGGAAGGGGTCATAGCCCAAGAACCGTATAATGGTGGGCATGGACTCAATCGGCGGCGCGGTGTGGTCTTTCTCCCGGTTCAGAACCGTTCAGGGGTTGACGCCCAGTCGCTCGGCGACTTGCCTCGGGATCAGCCACAGTTCCAGCCGTCGCTTCCTCACGTGCTCTCCCAAGGTCTGCGGCTCAAAATCCGTTTCCTTGGTTTCAGTGCCTTAAGCGTGATGGGCGCGAATTACAAGAGAGCAACGCGTCCCTGCCCTTGCGGCTATCTCGGGCATTACAACGGCCGCTGTCGCTGCACGCCGGATCAGGTGGCGCGCTATCGCGGCAAGATATCCGGCCCGCTGCTCGACCGCATCGACATCCATTTGGAGGTGCCTGCCGTTCCGCAGGAGGATTTGCTGCGCCAGACGGCGGGCGAAGCGAGCGGTGCGGTGCGCAAGCGCGTCGCCGCGGCGCGCCAGGTGCAGATCGTACGCCAGGGCAAGAGCAACAGCGCACTCGGCACGCGCGAAATCGACCGCTGGTGCCGGCCGCAGGCGGCGGCCGAAGACTTGCTGCGTCAGGCGATCACGCGGCTGAATCTGTCGGCCCGCGCCTACCATCGCGTGCTGAAACTCGCGCGAACCATCGCCGATCTCAGCCGAAGCGAAACGATAGCGGCGGCCCATGTGGCTGAGGCGATCCAATATCGCAAGCTCGATCGTAGGGTTTAGAGACCGGGTTATCTCTTTCCCGCGGCTGCAACAGCGGCTCCTCCTTGGCGTATCAGCGATCTGCAACGGGAGCCGGACCATCGACCGGGGTGCTCTTATGTGTAAGATGGACGCAGAATGAATACGCGCATGCAAACTCAGGACGATACGCTGCCGCTCGCCGGCATCACCGTCGTCGATCTTACGCGTGTGCTCGCCGGTCCCTACTGTACGCGGCTGCTGGCAGACATGGGCGCACGCATCATCAAGGTGGAGCGACCCGGCGCCGGGGATGAGACGCGCGCCATCATGCACCAGCTCGAGCCCGGCCGCAGCGACCAGAGCACTTATTTCACGCGGGTCAATGCCGGCAAGGAAAGCGTCGCGGTGAATCTCTCCAGCGCCGATGGTCTTCGGGTGGTGCTCGACCTGGCTGAACACGCCGATGTTTTCATCGAGAATTTTTCCCCCGGCGTGGTCGCGCGCCTAGGCTGCGACTATCCAGCCGTCAGCGCGGTCAAACCCGATATCGTCTATTGCTCCATTTCCGGATTCGGACAAACCGGCCCCTGGCGGCAGCGGCCGGCTTTCGCGCACACGACCAATGCGATCTCCGGCCTGATGTACCTCGAGCAGGGTGACGAGGCCAGCCCGCGTGCATCCAACCTCCAGGCGGCCGACGTACTGGCAGCCACTCATGCCGCGGCAGCGATCGTCGGCGCGCTCTTCCGGCGCTGCCGGACCAAGCAGGGCGCCCACCTGGACGTCTCGATGCTGGAGGCGCTCATCGCCGCCGACAGCGTCACCTTCCCCTCGGTCCTCAACGGCGGCAACGAACACGGCAACCCGCGCCCCGGGATGATGGTCCACCGGATAGGCGATCGCCATCTCGCCCTGCAGACCGCCGGCGGAACCCCGCTCTGGAAGCGGCTCATCGCTTTGATGCAGCGCCCGGAGCTGGCGCAGGATCCGCGTTTCGCCACCTCGGCCGCCCGGGTACAGAACTGGAACGCGCTGCGCGAACTGCTCAGCCAGTGGCTGGACGGCTATGCCAGTGTCGATGCCGCGCTCGCTGCGCTCGAAACAGCGCGCATACCCTGCGCCCCCGTGCTGCGACCGGCCGAGGTCATTGCCTCGCGCCATCTCGCCGAGCGCGCCTTCTTCCCCTCGGTACCGCATCCGGCCGCCGGCAGCGTTCGCGTCACAGCCAGCCCCTACCGCTTGGACGGGCACCCGGTCCATCCGCGGGGGCCTGCCCCCCACCGCGTCGGCGAACACAGCCGCGCCATACTCGCGAGCCTGCTCGGCTACGGCGAGGAGCGGATCGCGCAACTGCTCGCGTCGGGTGCCATCGACGCCCCCTAAGCCGAATTACGGCCACCCGCGCCAGAGGGCAGAGGTCTACTCGAAACGCCGTCCAAGGGTTTCCGCAATCAGTACCGGCTTGTCCGAGCCTTCGCGATAGATGCTTGCGTTCCAGCGCATCTGTACGCCGTTGTCCGGCAGCTCATCGAGCCCGGCCAGATTGAGGACCACGCGGATCCGCGAACCCGCAGGCACCGGTCCGGTGAAGCGCACCCGGTTGAGCCCGTAGTTGATGCCGAGGCGCCCCGGAGGCATGTCCAGCGCGGCCGCCCGCAGCTGCGCCATCAGGGAAAGCGTCAGATAGCCGTGCGCAATCGTGGTCTTGTAGGGAGACTCTTTTCTTGCGCGTTCGACATCGACATGGATCCACTGATGGTCACCGGTGGCCTCGGCAAATTTGTTGATCATCTCCTGCGTCACCTCGACCCAGTCGCCCGGCGGCAGGTCCCTGCCTATGAAATTCCTGAGATCGGCATTGCCGTTGATAAAAGTCCTGGCCACCGGCCTGCTCCCCTAAGAGTCTGCTTGGTCTCAAAATCCAAGTGCAACACTTTGGTCATCGAATGACAGGAGTGTTGCCATGGGCCAATGTTACATGCACCTGAGCGCGGCTCATCGGGCGCTGAAGGCCCGATGGTCTTTTGGCTCCGGCAAAAGGATCATAGCCCAAGACTCGTATAATGGCGGACATGATGTCAATCAGCGACTCGGGCTGGTCTTACCCCCGGTTCAGGACCGTTCAGGGGCTGGCGCCCGGTCACTCGACTGCGGGATTTCAACCATGGCGACTTACGCGATCGGCGACGTGCAGGGCTGCCTCGGCGCACTGCGGCGGTTGCTCGATACCTTAGGCTACGACGGCTCACGCGATCGGCTGTGGTTTGTCGGAGACCTGGTGAACCGCGGTCCGGACTCGCTTGGAACCCTGCGTCTGGTAAAGAGCCTGGGCGAGGGCGCAGTGACCGTGCTGGGCAATCACGATTTTCACCTGCTCGCGGTCGCCGCCGGGTGCGCGAAGAAACACCGCAGCGACACGCTCGATCCAACGCTCGCCGCACCGGACCGCGACGAACTCCTGGACTGGCTGCGGCGGCGGCCGCTGCTGCATGTCGAAGGCAATTGGGCGCTGGTACATGCAGGCCTGCTGCCGCAGTGGGATCTTGCAACAGCGCAATCGCTGGCGCACGAAGTGGAGCATGCACTGCGCGGCGCGGGCTGGCGGGATTTTCTGGCCACCCTGTATGGCGACACGCCGGATTCCTGGAGCGAGAGTCTGCGCGGCGCGGACCGCTTGCGCGTCATCGTCAACACCATGGCACGGATGCGTTTTTGCACCGCCGGCGGCACCATAGAACTGCGCACCAAGGGCGAGACCGCCGCAGCGCCGCCCGGATATTTCCCCTGGTTCGATGCGCCGGGGCGCGCCAGCCGCGACCACACGCTGATCTGCGGCCACTGGTCCACGCTGGGGCTGAAGCTGCGCGCCGACCTGCTTGCCCTGGACAGCGGCTGCGTGTGGGGCGGTAGCTTGAGCGCGGTGCGCCTCGAGGACCGTAAATTGTTCCAGGTACCCTGCGAACAGTGTCAGATCCCGGGCAAATAGCGCAGGCGCGCAAAGTCGGATTCGTCATCACTGCCCGATAGATCCAGAGGAGAGACCGATGAGCGCATGCGTGTTCTGCAAAATCGTGGCCGGACAAATACCCTCGACCAGGGTGTACGAAGACGACTCGACGCTGGTCTTCATGGATATCGGCGAGGTCAACCCCGGGCACGTGCTGGTGGCGGTGAAGGCGCATGTGGAAAATATTTTCGGCCTGAACGACGCGCTTGCCGCCGCTGTGTTCCGGACCGCGGCGCGCGCGGCGCGCGCGGTGCAAAAAGCCTATGCGCCCGAGGGCGTGACGCTATACCAGGCCAACGGCGCGGCGGCGGGTCAGACGGTGTATCACTTCCACCTGCATCTGGTGCCGCGCTACGCCGATGACGGCATGCGCCTTACCTGGCCGGCGAAAAACCCGCCGCGCGAACAACTGGAAGCAAACGCGGCCAGGCTGCGCGCCGCACTGGAATAGCCGCCGTCTCAACGCGTAGCGATTCGGCGCTGCGCCAGACGGCGCCTGGGCGGACGCGCGTTTCGATGCCGCGGCGTTAGTGCGTCACCCGCGTCACCCCACCGCCGGAGAGCAGGCGCACGCGCTCGCCGGGCCGGAAGCTCTCGTCGGCTTCCTGCGTGATCGCGCGCAATTCGCCGCTGTCGAGCTTGACCGTGATCTCCAGTCCCTGCTTCTTGGTCGTGCCGCGCTCGATCGCGTCGCCGGCGATGCCGCCGGCGACCGCGCCGAGTATAGTACCGACGGCGCTGCCCCTGCTGCCGCCGCCGACATTGCTGCCGGCCACGCCGCCGATCGCGCCGCCGGCAATGGTGCCGACGCCGCTCTTGGAGCCTTCGATGGTCACCTGGCGCACGCTTTCGACCACGCCCATGCGTACCGTCTGCTCCTGCCGCGCCTGGCCGCCGGAATAGACGCTGCCGGAACTGGTGCTGGCGCAGCCGGCGACCAACGCCGACGCGGCGATCGTCCCCGCAATCATCGCCTGATTGAAAATCTTCATGGCTTTTTCCTTTATCCTAGTTGCGCGTTGAAATGCCGGCGGTAAAGCGCGTCGATCTCGGCGCGGGTGGCGCAATGATTCTGACCGCCGCGAGCGCCTATTTTGAGCGCGCCCATCAGCGAGGCAAGCTGCCCGGTCGAACGCCAATCCATGCCCGCGGCGATGCCGTAGAGCAAACCGGCGCGATAAGCATCGCCGCATCCGGTCGGATCGACGATATCGTCCGCGTCAACGCACGCAATCTCCAGGCGTTGACCCTCGGTATGTATCTCCGAGCCCTGGGCGCCATGGGTCACGATCAAGGCTTCCACGCTTAGCGCCAGATCCTCGA
>JAJZUN010000069.1 GCA_021848555.1 Pseudomonadota bacterium
GTCAGATCGAGAAGGCGCTCGCGGCGAAGCGCAGCGGTGAAGCCGTGGCGCTCGCCCGCCAGCTCCTGCCCTTCTGGATCGGATGCGTCCGGCGGGAGGGGAAGCTCCTCGAGCCGACGCTCGAAGTCGCCGGGCCGCTCGCCGATGCCGAGGCGGCTGCGGCGCTATTGAAGCCGTTTTCGCTGTGGGATCTGAATGCCCGGCTGGCACCGCGGTTGGCTGCTCTCCTCGAGCCGTATGGACTCGACTGGTGCCGCGCGCTCCTGAAGCATTGGTCGGCCGAGAGCCGGGGTTACGAGCCGCCCGAGACCCGGCTCAAATGGATGAGCGCGGCGCTGGCAGGGCTCGCTCGGGCGCTGGCGGCGCGCGCGCCGCCCGGCGCGACGAAAGCCGCGACCGGCATGGGCGCGGCGAGTATGTCCTTGATCATGGCGCGCATCGAAGTGTCCAGCCCGCCCGGGGTGTCCATCTGCAGCACCAGCAACTGCGCCCCCTGTGCCCGCGCATGCTCGATGCCGCGGTGCAGGTAGTCGGCGCTCGCCGGGCCGATCGCGCCGTTGAGTGTGAGCACAAGGACCGGCGCCGGCGCGGCGGCCAGCGCCGCAGCCAACGACAGCGGCCACCATAAAGCCATCAGCAGAAGTGCGAACCGGCGCATACATGCTCCGTTCATCCCGCGATATCTGAACTATAGTTCTTTTTGGTGCATGCGGCAGCGCTTCCGGTAAACTAGCGCTCCCCCAATTCGGCCCTTGCACCATGCGCGAACCCGCACCCAAGACCATTTATCTCAAGGATTACACCCCGCCCGCGTTCCTGATCTCGGCCATCGCCCTCGACGTCGACATCCGCGACGACCATGCGCTGGTGCGCGCACGCCTGGAGCTCGCCCGAAACCCGAAGTCGGCGGATGCGCATGCACCCCTGGTCCTGGACGGCGAGGAGATAGAATTGGTGTCGGTCGCACTAGACGGCCGTGCGCTGACACCGGCGGAATACGCGCTCGGCACGGAGAGCTTGAGCATCGCCAAGGTGCCCGATCGCTTCGCCCTGGAAACCGTGTCGCGCATCTGCCCGCAGCGCAATACCCGGCTCGAGGGCCTGTATGCCTCGAACGGCGGCATGTTCACCCAATGCGAGGCGCAGGGCTTTCGCCGCATCACCTGGTTTCTCGACCGCCCGGACGTGATGGCGCGCTATACCAACACCATACACGCCGACCGCGCACGCTATCCGGTGCTGCTGTCGAACGGCAATCTGGCCGCCGCGGGCAAGGAGGCCGGCGGACGGCACTGGGCGAAATGGGAGGACCCGTTTCCCAAGCCTTCCTATCTGTTCGCCATGGTGGCGGCGAAACTGGAAAAGCTGGAGGACAGCTTCGTCACCCGTTCCGGGCGCAGGGCCAAACTTGCCGTCTACGTCGACCCGGACAAGCTCGACCAGTGCGGTTTCGCCATGCGCTGCCTGAAAAGCGCGATGAAATGGGACGAGGACGTGTTCGGCCTGGAACTCGACCTCGACGGCTACATGATCGTGGCCGTGAGCGACTTCAACTCCGGCGCGATGGAGAACAAAGGCCTCAACATATTCAACACCAAGTACGTGCTCGCCCGGCCCGACACCGCCACCGACCTGGATTATCAGAACATCGATCGCGTGGTGGCGCACGAATATTTCCACAACTGGACCGGCGACCGCGTCACCTGCCGCGACTGGTTCCAGTTGTCGCTGAAGGAAGGCCTCACCGTGTTTCGCGACCAGGAATACGGCGCCGACATGTATTCGCGCGCGGTGCAGCGCATCGTCGAGGTGCGCGGCCTGCGCGCGGCGCAGTTTCCCGAGGACGCGGGTCCGATGGCGCACCCGGTGCGGCCGGCCGCCTACATGGAGATCCGCAATTTCTACACCATGACGGTGTACGAGAAAGGCGCCGAAGTGGTGCGCATGCAGCACACGCTGCTCGGGCCGGCCCTGTTCCGCAAGGGCATGGACCTGTATTTCAAACGCCATGACGGCCAGGCGGTGACCACCGACGATTTCGTGCAGGCGATGGCCGACGCGAGCGGCGTCGACCTCGCCCAGTTCCGCCTCTGGTACGAACAGGCGGGCACGCCAGTGGTGCAGGCCGAGGGCAAGTACGACGCGGCCGCCAGGCGCTATACCCTGACGTTGAAACAGTCCTGCCCGCCCACGCCGGGACAGGAGACCAAGCTGCCTTTCCACATCCCGTTCGCGCTCGGGCTGGTGGGGCCGGACGGCAGGGACCTGCCTGTGCTGCTGGAGGGAGAAACACCCGGAGACCGGCCCGAGAGCGGGCAGCGCACCGAAGAAATCACCCGCGTGCTGTCGCTGCGCCAGCGCGAGGAGCGCTTCGTGTTCACCGACGTGCCGGCGCCGCCGGTGCCCTCGCTGCTGCGCAATTTTTCCGCGCCGGTGAACGTGGAATTCGCCTACAGCGAAGCCGATCTGACGCATCTGATGGCGCATGACGCGAATGCATTCAACCGCTGGGAAGCCGGCCAGCGGCTCGCGCTCGCGCTGATCCTGCGCGGCATCGAAGCGCTGCGCGCTCAAAGGAAGGATGCGGCCGCGACACCGCCGGCCTTCGTCCGCGCCTTCGCGCGGGTTCTGGACTACGCGCCGCGCGATCCGGCCTTCGGCGCCGAAGCCCTGGCGCTCCCGTCCGAAGTCACTATCGCCGAGCAGCTGGAGGAGGTCGACCCGGACGCCATCCATGCGGTGCGCAACGGCCTGCGCCGCGCTCTGGCGCAGGCCCTGCGCGGCGAGCTGCTCGCCACCTACCACGCGCAGGCGGTGCCCGGCCCCTACGATCCGAACGCGCAGGCCGCGGGCAAGCGCGCATTGAGAAACCTCTGCCTGGGCTATCTGCTGGAGCTCGACGACGCCGAAATGCGCGCGCTGGCGCTAGCGCAGTTCGAGCGCGCCGATAACATGACCGATACCATGGCGGCGCTCTCCGCACTCGCCAATTGCGCCTGCGCCGAGCGCGCCCGGGCGCTGGACGCCTTCTACGCCAAATGGAAGCACGAACCGCTGGTGGTGGACAAGTGGCTGGCGGTGCAGGCCGGTTCGCGCCTGCCCGGGACGCTGGGCGAGGTGAGGAAACTGCTCGCGCACCCGGCATTCGACATCCGCAACCCGAACAAGGTCTACGCGCTGATCCGCAGCTTTTGTTCCAACCATGTGCGCTTTCACGCCGCCGACGGCGGCGGCTACGCCTTCCTCGCCGAACAGGTGATCGCCATCGACGCCTTCAATCCGCAGGTCGCCGCGCGCATGGCGCGCGCCTTCGACCGCTGGCGCAAGTTCGATGCCGGACGCAGACAGCACGCCAGCGCGGCGCTCGCGCGCATACGCGACACCAGCGGCTTGTCCAACGACGTGGCCGAAATCGTGAGCAAGGCGCTGGTCTAAGGTATCTGGGCGACTTTTTTCTGCACCCGCTGATCGAAGCGGGCCAGGGTCACCACCACGCGCTCGTGCGTGCCGTCGCCGATCAGCTCGACGGCGTCGGAGGCGGCGACGCGGAAGGTCAGCAGGCGGCCGTCGATCTTGACCAGCTCGGCTTCGGCGCTGACGCGCATGCCCACCGGCGTCGCCGCGAAATGGCGCACATCGAGGTGGGTGCCCAGGCTCTGCTGCCCCGGCGGCAGCAGATGTTCCACAGCGGCCAGGGCCGCCGCCTCGATCAGATTGATCATCACCGGCGTCGCCAGCACATGCACGCGGCCGCTGCCCACTTTCGGCGCGGTGTGCTCCTCGCCCACTACGATCTCGGCCTTGCCCTTGAGACCCAGATGCAATCCGGCAATATCGCCCATGCTGCTCTCCGCTGTTGGATGGCCGATGTTAGTCGATGCAAACCTCGCTGTCCTTGACCCCGGGCAAGCCCGGCGGCACGCTGCTGCCGCGGCGCAGCGGCGTTTCTCGGCAGACAGGAACTACAGACCCGGACTGATGCGCTACCATGCGGGTGTGGCGGCCACACCGGCAACCGCCTAGATGAAATTACAAGGGGATCATTCATGCAGTCTTACTGGATACAATCGGGCGCGGAGCAAACGACGCTGGAGCGGCGTGAAGTTCCCGCACCGGAACCGGCGGCAGGGCAGGTGCTGGTGCGCATGCGCGCGGCCGGGCTCAATCGGGGCGAGTTCATCGCCGGCCACGGGCTGACCAAGCCGGGGGCGGCGAAACCCGCCGGCATGGAAGGCGCGGGCGAGATCGTCAAACTCGGCGCCGGCGTAACCGGATTCAAGACCGGTGACCGTGTCATGGGGCGCTGCCCCGGGGCGTTTGCCGAATACGCGCTGATGGATGCGCGCGAAGCCATCGCCATTCCGCCGCGCCTGTCGTGGGAAGAAGCCGCCGGCATTCCGCTGACTTTCATGGTGGCGCAGGACATGCTCATCGATCAGGGCAAGCTCACCGCCGGCCAATGGCTGTTGGTGACCGGCATATCCTCGGCGGTCGGCGTTGCCGCGCTGCAGACCGCGAAAGCGCTGGGGGCGAAAGTGATCGGCACCTCGGGCTCGGCGGAAAAGCTCGAACGGTTGAAGACCTTCGGACTGGACATCGGCATCTGCACCCGCAAGGCCGATTTCTGCGACGCGGTCATGACCGCCACGGGCGGCAAGGGCGTCAACCTCGTCGTCAACAACGTCGGCGGCTCGGTGTTCGCCGAGTGCATACGCGCGCTCGCCTTCCAGGGCCGGCTCGCCACCGTGGGCTATGTCGACGGGGTGCTGAAGGCCGAAATCGACATCGAAGCGCTGCACGCGAAGCGCCTGGTGCTGTTCGGCGTCTCCAACAAGCTGCGCAGCGCGGAACAGAAACTCGAATCCCGGCGCGGCTTCGTCGCCGATATCCTCCCGGCGATCGCCGATGGGCGCATCCGCCCGGTGATGGACCAGGTGTACGCCTTCGATAAATTGCCGGCGGCGAAAGCGCGCATGGAGTCGAACGCGCAACTGGGAAAGATCGCGGTGCGCATGCGCGACGCCTGATTCGCCGCTATCTCAACGGTGCGAGACGCGAAGCCGCTGGCCGCCAGCGCGAATCGGGAAACATTTGCTCACAATTGCTTTCACACCGTAACCGCGCAGTGATGGACACTGGCTTGCGTGCGGAACTCGATCTGCGCCGACACCTCGACAGGAGTAAGCCATGAACACCACGAAGAAACTGATTTGCGCCCTCGCTGCCGGCGCCACGCTAGTCGCGGCAGCGCCGGTCTTCGCCGACCAGGGCCGCGAGCGTGAACACGATGCCTACCGCGGCCAGCCTTCCTACAGCAATTATGGCCGACCCGAGTATCACGGCGGCTTTCGCGGCTATGACCGGCCCGGGTATCGCGGCCGTTTCACCGGCTACGACCGCCACGAGTATCGCGGACGCTTCCGCGACTTCGATCGCCGTTATCCGCTGGTCGTACAGCGGCCAATAATCGTCGAGCGCCCGGTGTATTACGCCGAACCCGCGCCGATCGCATACGGCATAGGCCCGGGCGCCATCATCGGCGCCGCCATCGGCAGCTATATCGACTACAGCCGCTAGCCTCCGCCGCACTACCGTCTGTGCAGCGGCGCTTGCCTAGGGATGGCGGCAACGTCATAATCGGGCGTCAAATTTTTCTATTGGGCGACCGATGTCTCAACACCACGGCAATACGATGGCGCGCGGGCTCGCGTTGATTACGGCGCTGATGCTGGCCGGCGCCTGCGCCAACGCCTGGGCACAGGCCTACCCGGCGAAACCGGTCCGGCTGGTCGTCGGATTCACCCCGGGGGGCGCCGCCGACTTCGTCGCGCGCGCGCTCGGCGAGTATCTGGGCCGCGCGCTCGGCCAGAATATCGTGATCGAAAACCGCGCCGGCGCGGGTTCCAGCATCGCGGCCGATTATGTCGCCAAATCGGCGCCGGACGGCTACACCATGCTGATCGCTAGTCCGAGCAGCATCTCGGTCAACCCCGCCCTCAACTCTAAGCTCGGATACAGCCTGCGCGATTTCATCCCGATCACCAAGGTGTCGACCTCCCCGCTGCTGATCGCGGCGAATCCAGGCACCGGCATTAATTCGATCAGCGAGCTGATCGCTGCGGCAAAAAAAACGCCGGGGCGGCTCAATTACGCATCTTCCGGCAACGGTTCAGCGCCGCACCTGGCCGGCGTGTTGTTCACGCGCCTCGCGGGCATAGACCTGGTGCATGTTCCGTTCAAGGGCGGCGGACCGGCGGTGCAATCGGTGCTCGCCGGCGACACCCAGGTCACGTTCGCGACACCGCCCTCGGTGCTGCCGCTGGTGCAGGCCGGGCGCCTGCGCGCGCTCGCTGTGACCAGCCGCGCGCGCTCGCCGCTGCTGCCCAACCTGCCGGGCATGGCGGAGGCCGGCCTGCCGGACTACGAGATGTCGTTCTGGTACGGGTTTTTCGTTCCGGCCGGAACCAAACCGGAAATCGTCAAGAAATTGTTCGACGCCACCCTCAGCGCGCTGAAGCAGCCCGAAGTGAAGCAGGCGTTCGCGCGCGAAGCCACGGAGACCGCCGCTTCGCGTTCGCCGGAGGAATTCGCCGCCTTCCTCGCCGAAGACGCGAAATTCTGGACGCGCCTGGTGAAGGAATCGGGAGCGACGCTGGACTAGGATGGGCGGCAGAATCGACGCCCCCTACGAGGGCCAATAGCATGCGCATCGGCATCATCGGCGGCGGCGTTATCGCGCGCCTGTTTCTGGAGCACATTGCGCGCGGCGACATGGGCGATGCCAGCGTGGTGGCGATCCAGGGCCGCAGCGCGGCCTCGCGCGGCAAGCCGCTGGCCGAGCAGTACGGCGTGCCTTTCGTCACCGGTCTGGCCGCGCTGATCGCCGCGCGTCCGGAAGTGGTGATCGAGGCGGCGTCGCACGATGCGGTGCGCGAATTCGCGCGTCCGCTGCTCGAGCAGGGCATTCCGGTGATCCTCCTTTCCGGCGGCGCACTTTGCGACGACGCCTTGCGCGCGCGGCTGGAAACTGCCGCGGCGAAACACCACACGCTGCTCTACGTACCTTCGGGCGGCATCGGCGGCCTCGACGCGTTGAAAGCCGTCTGCGTGGCCGGCGCCGACTCGGTCGAGATCGCGGTGACCAAGCCGCCCGCCGCATGGAAAGGCATACCCTATGTCGAGAAGCTGAAGATCGATCTCGATCATATGAGCGGGCCGGTGACGCTGTTCGAGGGCACGGCGCGCGAAGGCGTGCCCTACTTCCCCGCCAACGTCAACATCGCCGCCGCGCTCGCCATGGCCGGCATAGGTTTCGACCGTACGCAATTGAAAGTGGCGGCGGACCCGTCCCTCATCTACAACACGCATTACATCAACATCCGCGGCAAAACCGGAGCCATCAGCATCAAGTTCGAGAGCGTTCCCTTCCCCGACAACCCCAAGACCGCGATGCTCGCCTGCTACAGCGCGCTCGCCGCGTTCAAGCAGTTCAATTCGTCGGTGCGCTATGGCACCTGATCGGGTGTAATATCGCGGCGGTAAAAAAATCTTCGTCTGCCGGGCTCCGGCACTGCTTCGCCTTAGCGCTGGGAGTATTCATGAGCACTGCACCGTCCGCGCAGCAACCGCCGGCAATAACGACGGTCATCCTCGGCACCGCCACGCCCGGCGGCGGCTTCCCCGTCTACGGCGCCGCCGTGGTCGAGACCGTGAACGCCGCCGACGCCTCGCTCATCCTGCAGCCGAAGAACACCAAGGGCAGCACCGAGAACGTGCCGCTGCTGGAAGCCGGCCAGCTCGACATCGCCCTGGTGCAGGGCGAAGTGGTGCACGAGGCGCTCTCCGGCATCGGCCGCCCGAGCCCCGACCTCAGGATCATCGCCGCGATGTATTCGACCCCGGGGATGTATGTGGTACGCGCCGACAGCCCGTATCGCCGCATCGGCGATCTCAAAGGCAAACCGGTCGCCTTCGGCGCCAAGGGTTCCGGGCTGGTGATCCTCGCGCGCTATGTGCTCGATGGCATCGGCCTAGCCCAGGACAAAGACTTTCAGGCGATCTACCTCGAGCGCGCCGGCGATGGCCCGGCGATGGTGGCCGACGGCCGCGCCGCGGCGTTGTGGGGCGCGGGCCTGGGCTGGCCGGGTTTCGGCGCGGTGGCGAGCGCCCCGGGCGGCGCGCGCTTCATCGCGCCCGATGCCGAAGAAATCCGGCGCATCCTGGCCAAACACCGCTTCCTGCGCCCGATGAGCGTGCCCCCTGGCATGTATCCCGGGCAGAGCGCGGCCATCGCCTCGGTCGGCTCCTGGAGCTTCATCCTGGCGCGGCCTACGCTCGCGGACGATGTAGCCTACCGCCTCGCCCGCGCCCTGCACCGGAACGAGGCCGCGCTCGCAGCGCGCCTGCCGCAGGCGCGCGAAACCACGGCGGCCAATACGCTGGCGGCCGCGCCGCGCAAGGATCTGATCCATGCCGGCGTGCTGCGTTATCTGCGCGAGATCGGACTCACCGCATAGGCAAGCGCCTGAAGAAGCAGATTGCGCCTGAATGTCAGACTGATTGTCAGCCTAATTTTGTCAGCCTGATCCCCTCTTCACCAGACTGTTCTCCAAAGCCAGGACTGATATGAACAACGCGGATCTGATCGTACGCATCCTGAAGACCGCCGGCATCCGGTACGGTTTCGGCGTGCCCAGCGGCAATGTGCTGCCGCTGATGGATGCGATGCGCGCTGGCGGCATCGCTTTCGTGCTGACTGCGCACGAAGGTAGCGCGGCCTTCGCCGCCGACGTCACCGGCAGAATGACCGGGGTGCCGGGTCTGTGCGTCGCCACCCTCGGCCCGGGTGCGACCAATCTCACCACCGGCGTGGGCAGCGCCTGGCTCGATCGCTCGCCTCTGATTGCGATCACCTGCACGCTGAACCAGGCGCAGCTCGGCCGCCGCCTGCAGATGTGGATCGACCATCACGCGCTGTTCAAGCCGATCACCAAGGCGACGCTGCGCCTGCGTCCTGGCGAAATCGCCGCGACGCTGGCGCAGGCGCTCGAGCTCGCCTTGTCCGAGCCGCAGGGGCCGGTGCATCTGGATCTGCCCGAGGACGTTGCGCTAGCGCAAGTCACCGAGACGCTGGCGCAAGCCACAGAGACGATAGCAATCCCGCCGGCCGCGCCGAAGAGATCCACTTTGCCCCGCGCAGCGCAGTCGTCCCTTGCGCGCGCCGGCGAATTGCTGCACGCCGCACGGCAGCCGGTGGCGGTAATCGGCGCGAGCGCCCTGCGCATGCGCGACCCGCTGCTGCTGCGCGCTTTCGTCGAGCGGCACCATCTGCCGTTCGCGACCACGCTGATGGCCAAGGGCATGATAGACGAGGACCATCCGCTGTCGCTGGGCTGCATCGAGCGCTCCCTGCGGCAGATGCAGCGCGCGCTGATCCGGCGCGCGGACCTGGTGCTCGGCCTGGGCTACGACACGATAGAAGTGGAGTACGAGGCCTGGGTCGGCAAGGTTCCGGTGCTGCACCTGGACATCGAGCGTGCCGACGTCGATGCCGGCGTGCAGCTCGCGCACGAAGTGGTGGGCGACCTCGATGACACGATGGCGCAGCTGGCCGCGCTGCCGGCGGCGGCAAACGACTGGCCGGCGCACAGCGTGCGGCAGCATCGCGACGCGTTCCAGGCCGCGCTGCGCCCGGCGGTGACCGGCTTCGCGCCGCACCAGGCGATAGACGTG
>JAJZUN010000070.1 GCA_021848555.1 Pseudomonadota bacterium
GATCCAGCCGGGAGAGCGAGGCGTAGAGCGTCGTGGTCTTGCCCGAGCCGGTCGGCCCGGTTACGAGGATGATGCCGTGCGGCTCGCGGATCAGCTTGTCCATGAAGGCGAGCGTCGCATCGTCCATTCCCAGCTTCGCGAGGTCGAGCCTTCCGGCCTGCTTGTCCAGCAGGCGCAGCACCACGCGTTCGCCGTGCCCGGTCGGAATGGTCGACACCCGGACGTCGATCGGCTTGCCCGCCACGCGCAGCGTGATGCGCCCGTCCTGCGGCAGGCGCTTTTCCGCAATGTCGAGCTGGGCCATGATCTTGATGCGCGACACGATCGCGCCGTGCAGCGCGCGCGCCGGCTCGATCAGGTCGCGCAGCGTGCCGTCGATGCGCAGGCGCACCACCGAGCGCGCCTCGAAAGGTTCGATGTGGATGTCGGAGGCGCCGTCGCGCAAGGCCTGCGTGAACAGGGCATTGATCAAACGGATCAGCGGCGCGTCGTTCTGGCTCTCGAGCAGATCCTCCACTCGCGGGATGTCCTGCAGCAGCCGGGACAGATCGAAGTCCTGCGCCAGGTCGTCGGCAAGCGCCGCGGCGCCGGCATCGGCCGCGTTGTACAGGGTCGAGACGATTTCGTCGAACTCGTCGGCGCCTACGCGCCGCGCCTGCAGCGGCACGCCGAGCGAGCGGCGCAGTTCGGCCAGCGCGCCCGCCTGGGTGCCGTTGCGCACCGCCACCTGCGCCACGTCATCGCCCATGCCGGTGACGACGACGCCTTTGGCCTTGGCAAAGGCGTAAGGGACGACCGGTTTGATCATTGGGCCGCGGCGGGCTTGTCCGCGGCCGCCGGAGCGGAATTCTGGCGCGGCGGCAGGCTGGGCGACCCGAAATCCGGAAGGATGCTGGGCATGGGCCGGGTCTTGCCCTGTTCGCCCAGGATGTAGTCGTAGCGGTCGGTGGTAAGCGTGTCGGCGCGCTCGGCGCTCCGGAGCAGCGTCGGCCGCAGGAACACCATGAGATTGGTCTTGTTGCGCAGGCGCGTGTTGTACTTGAACAGCCCGCCGATTATCGGCAGGTCGCCGAGTCCCGGAATCTTGCTGACGCCGTCGTTGAACGTGTCCTGCATCAGGCCGCCGATCACCACGATCTGGCCATCGTCGACCAGCACCGTCGAGTCGACCGAGCGCTTGTTGGTAATAATGCCCGAGGCGCCGCTCGAGTCCACGCTCGATACCTCCTGCGAGATCTGCAAGCGCACCGCGCCGCCTTCGGAGATCTGCGGCTTGATTTTCAGCGTCAGGCCGACGTCCTTGCGCTCGATCGTCTGAAACGGCGTCGGTGTCGTCGCCGCCGCCGACACGGCGTACTGGCCGGTCACGAACGGCACGTTCTGGCCGATCACGATCTTCGCTTCCTCGTTGTCCAGGGTCAGCAGCGTCGGCGTCGACAGGATGTTCGCGTTGGCGTCGTTCTCCAGCGCGCGCAGCAGCAGGCCGAGGTTCAGAATCTCGGTGGTGGTACCCGGGATCTTGATCGTGCCCTTCACCACGCCGATGTTCAGCCCCTGCCCGGCCGCGGTCGGATTCTGCGAAATTCCGGCAATGTTCTGCGAGGCATTGCCGAAATTGGTGCCGCCGAAGCCCTGCACGTTGGTCTTGGCGAGTCCGCCCAGGCTCTGCCACTGGATGCCGAACTCCGCCGCCTTGTTGGCGCTGACCTCGGCGATCAGGGCTTCGACATAGACTTGCGCCCGGCGCACGTCGAGCTTCTCCACCGCGGCGCGCAGATTGTTGTAAATCGCATCGGGCGCGGTGATGATAATCGAGTTGGTGGCCGCATCCGCCTGAATGATGCCGGGCCGGGAGGCGCTGGTCTGCCCCGCTGCCGGCGCCTGCCCCAGAGGCGACCCCGCAGCGGTCGGCAGCTGGCCCGCCGTGCCCACCGTCTCGCCGCTGTAGATCGCGCGCAAGACTTCCGCCAGTTTCACCGCCTGCGCGTTCTTCAGGTAGATCACATGGATATTGCCGCCGGCGCTGGTGGGCGAGTCCAGCATCGCCGCCAATTCGCGCACGCGCCGCAGGCGCGCCGGATCGCCGGCGCGCGCGAGCAGGCTGTTCGAGCGCGCGTCCGCGGCGATGGTAAAGCGGCTGGTCGGATCCGCCGCCTGCACCGGCTCGGCGACCAGGCGGCTGATGGTCTGCGCCACGTCGACCGCGGAAGCGTATCGAAGCGGGATCATGATCGAATCGGAATCGGTCGGCTGGTCCACCGACTCGATGATTTTCTCGATGCGCTGCAGATTGCTCGCGTAGTCCGTGACCACCAGCGAGTTGTTGCCCGGATACGCGGTGACGCTGTTGTTCGGGCTGATCAGCGGGCGCAACACCGTCACCAGTTGCGCCGCGGATTCGTGTTTCAGCTTGAACACCTGCGTCTGGATGGTGTCCCCGCCGGCGCGGGAGCGCGGCTCCTGCGGTCCCTGCGTGGGGCTGCGGTGCAGCTTGGCATCGATCTCCGGCACGATCATGACCATGCCGCGTTCCTCGACCGCGGCAAACCCCTGCAGGCGCAGCGCGGACAGGAACACCTGGTAGACCAGCGCCCTGGACATCGGCTTGGCCGAGACGATATTGATCGTGCCCTTGACGCGCGGATCGAGAACGAAGTTCTTCCCGGTGATTTCGCTCACCGCCTTGACCACGCCCTCGATGTCGGCGTTGACGAAGTTGAGCGTGACCACGTCGGGGCCGCTGGCGCGCGCGGCCGGGGCATCGCCCGGGCTCGGCGGGGTGGACATGTCGGCAGACCAGGCCTGCGCGCTGCAGACTGTCAGGGCGGCCCAGAGGAAACCCGTTCGCAACCAACGATAGTGCTTCATAGACGATCCTCGGGCATGCCCAGAATGTGCGTAGGCGTGGTGGTAAGAAACAACAGGGCGTTCAATCATTTTCTTCTCGCCGGCGAGAGGAGCCTCGGGCGCGCGGAGCAAGCGCCGGCGCGGCGGCAGGCGGCGCGACAGTCTGTGCCGCCGCCTGTGCAGCTTGTGCGGCCTGCGTAGCTTGCTGGGTCTGGGGAACACTGTATTGCGCGGCTTTCGGCGCCGCCGGGGCGGAAACTTTGCGTTCCGGCCAGGCGAGCGTCTCGCGCACGCCGTTGCGCTCCAGGATGACGTGATCGGCAAGCACCCGGGCGAGGCCGATGCCGGGCGCGACGTCCTCGCCCTCGTGCACCGCCAGTAACTGCTTGCCCTCGAGCTGCAGCACCGCATAGCCGCGCCGGCCGCCCGAGGCCGCCACCACGCCCAGCAGCTTGATCGCGATTCCGGTCGGTGCGGCGGCAGCCTGGTTGCGCGGCACGCTGCCGAACACGGCGCCGGCCGAGGCGACACTGCCGGTCTGCGCCGCAGTCGCCTCCGTGCGCAGCTGCGGGCGCGGCGCAAACCACACCCAGGTCCAGTAGGCGAGCACCGCCCCGAGCAATGCGACCGCAGCCAGCGTCAGCAAAGACACGAGGGCCGTTTGCGCGAGACCTGATCGACCCAAGGGGAGCGCCTGCATTCTTCCTCCATTGCCATTCGCGCGCTGGAAATAGTCCCGGCCGGGCGCAGTAATCGGCCAGATGCATCAACTGAACCATTATATAATGGAAGCCGTTCGATTCGAGGCGGCCCGGTGCATCAGCGCACGCATTATATAATGAAAGCCGATGCTTCCGAGACGCGGAACTTCAATTGCTGACGGAGATGAATTGGCGATGCTAATCAGGGTTCGCGGGCTGCGTGGTTTCACCTTGCTCGAAATAATGGTGGTCATCGTCATCCTCGGCATACTCGCCGCCCTGGTCGTGCCCAAGATCATCAGCCGCCCCGACGAGGCGCGGGTGATCGCCGCCAAACAGGACATCGCGAGCCTGATGCAGGCGCTCAAGCTCTACCGGCTGGACAATCAGCGCTACCCGACGACCGAGCAGGGATTGCAGGCGCTGGTGGCCAAACCGACGACCGCACCGATTCCGCTCAACTGGAAACAGGGCGGCTACGTCGAAAGGCTGCCCAAGGATCCCTGGGGCAGCATCTACCAGTACCTGAATCCGGGGGTGCGCGGCGAGATCGACGTTTTCAGCTACGGCGCGGACGGGGCACCCGGCGGCGAGGGCAACGACGCTGACATCGGCTCCTGGAATCTCTAGGGTAGCAACCATGAGGCGCGTGATCATCTCGGGCCGGAGCCGGGGCTTCACGCTGATCGAAATGCTCGTGGTGCTGATGATCATGGGCCTGTTCGTCGGGCTGGTCAGCACCATCACGCAACCGGACGAGCGAGCCGTGCTTCAGCTGGAGGCGGAGCGCCTGTCGCAGCTCCTGGATTTCGCCGCCACCGAAGCGCGGCTCACCGGAAAATCGATCGCCTGGACCGCCGAGGAATCCGGCTACCGCTTCTGGCGCGCGGGCGACGACGGCGCATGGTCCGAGATCCGCGACAGCGAACTGCTGCGCGAGCGAGCCCTGCCGCAGGGCATGGCCGTTTCGGATTTCCATGTCGAAAACATGCGGCCGCAGGGCGCCATGCGCCTGGAGTTTGCCCCCCAGGGCTCGTCGCTCGCTTTCACCATCGGCATGTCGCTCGGGGCGGCGCGCTATGCGGTGACCGGATCCCCGGTCGGGGAGGTGCGCGTGGTGCCGGGCGAGGGAAAGACCGATGGTCAAGTCGCGCTGCGCTAGGCGCAACGGATTCACGCTGGTCGAAGTGCTGGTCGCGCTGGCCATCGTTTCGATCGCACTGATGTCGGCCCTGCGCGCGGCGGGACAGGGCACGAACAACGTCGGCGAATTGCGCTCGCGCCTGCTCGCCGGCTGGGTGGCGGAAAACCTGCTGGCGGAACATCGCGCGCGCGCGGACTGGCTGCCGCCGGGAATACAGCGCGGCACCGCGCGCCAGGGCGGCCTCGATTTCGCCTGGCGCGAGGAAGTCATCGACACCCCGAATGCCTCTTTCCGCCGCGTCGACGTGCGCGTTTTCGCGACCGCAGAGGAAACCCATTCCCTGGCCCACCTCGCCGGGTTCATCGTCAATGCGCCGGGGTCGGTCAGATGAGGCCGGCACGCGGCTTCACCCTGATCGAGGTCATGACCGCGCTGCTGGTGCTTTCGCTGCTCGCCCTCATGTCCTACCGCGGGCTGGGCGCCGTGCTCGACGCGCGCGAGCACGTAAAGCTTGAAACCGAGAAATGGCGGCGCGTGGCGGCTTTTTTTTCGCGTTTCGAGCGCGACGTGGAGCTCGCCGCGCCGCGCGCCGTGCGCACCGCAACAGGCCTCGCGCCGGCATGGCGCGGCGCACCCGCGGCGACCGCGGAGGCGCGCCTGGAGTTCAGCCGCTTCGCTTCGACCGAGGGCGTCGATACGGCGCGCCGGATCGGCTACCGGTTGAACGAAAATCAGGAAATCGAATTGTGGCTGTGGCCGGGGCTGGACGCGGCGCCCGACACCCTGCCCGCGCGCTACCCGGTGCTGGCCGGAGTGAAAGCGTTCGACCTGCAGTATCTCGATCGGGCGCTGGTCTGGGTCGACGCCTGGCCTGTTTCGAGTGCCGACCTGCCGATTCCGCGCGCCGTGCGCCTGCGCATCGTGCTCGCGTCGAACGAGGAAATCGTGCGCGTTTTCATGCTGCAGTCATGAGAAATCGGCAACAAGGCGTCGCCATCGTACTCGCCATGGGCGTGGTCGCGCTCGCCGCCATGGCCGCCGCCGCGATCCTGGTGTCGCAAAGCACCTGGGCGCGCCAGGTCGAACTCACGACCGACCACATCCAGGCGCGGGCCGTGCTCCTGGCCGGCGCCGATTGGGCGCGCGCGGTGCTCGCCGACGACCGCCGGGTGAGCAATGTCGATCATCTGGGCGAGCCCTGGGCCCTGAAGCTGCCCCCGTTGCCGGTCGAGAACGGCGAGCTTATCGGCCAGATCGAGGATCAGCAGGGCGCGTTCAATCTCAACAACCTGGTGACCGAGGGAAAAATCAACGTGACCCAGCTCGCCCATTTCCGCAGCCTGCTGGCGACGCTGGGTTTGCCCCCGGAACTCGCCGACGCGCTCGCGGACTGGATCGACACGGACAGCGAGCCGCAGCCGCGCGACGGGGCGGAAGACGCCTATTATCTGACGCGCAATCCGCCCTACCTGGCCGCCAACCAGCCCTTGATCGACGTGGCCGAACTGGCGCTGGTGCGCGGCTTCGACGACAATGTGCGTGCGCGCCTGCGCAAATACGTGACCGCCCTACCCGGCTCCACCGCGATCAACGTGAACACCGCGCCGGCGGAGGTGATTGCGGCGGTGGTCAACGGTCTGGACCTGGGCAGCGCGCAAACCCTGGTCGCGCAGCGGGACCGCGCGTATTTTCTCAGCAACGAGGACTTCATCCGACAGCTTCCGCGGGGTGCAGAGGTGGCCGCAGGGGACATTGGCGTGAGCAGCAACTACTTCATCGCGACCCTGCGCGTGACCATCGGCGGCGCGCAGGCGCGCGGCAAGGCGCTGCTCGCACGCGGCGGCAGCGGCTGGCCGGCGGTCTTGTGGCGCAAGTATCTGTGAACCGCCTGAAGACAAGTGGGGCCTTGGAAGGAAACGCCGTTTCAGTGATTACCTTGATCGGGACTACGTCATGAGCTTGCTTAGGATCTACTGTTCTTTGCACGACACGCCGCAACGCTGCCAGTGGGCGCTGGTCGGCGACGGCCGCGAACCCGTCGTCGGTGAAGGCCCGCTGGCGCAGTTGCCGCAGCGCGCCGAGCGCGTGCAGCTGGTGCTTCCCGCCGCGGAAGTCCTGATCACGCGGGCGCGGCTGCCGCAATCGGCCAGGCGCCGCGCCGGTTCGGTTCTCGCCTATGCGGTGGAAGACGAAATCGTGGGCGATCCCGAATCCAACCAGGTGAGCTGGCTCGGCTCGGCGGGCGATGCCGACGTGCTCGCCGTCGCCGACCGGCAGGGCCTCCAAGCCTGGCACGATGCGCTCGAAGCCGCGGGCATCCGCGGCTACGAAGTGCACTGCGAAACGCTGATGCTGCCATGGCTGGCGGGTGAATGGAGCCTCGCCTGGAACGGCCGCGAGGGATATGTGCGCGTCTCCGAACTCGAAGGCACGACGACCGATTGCGGCGATCCGGGCTCCCCGCCGCTGTCGCTGCGCCTGATGCTCGACGAGGCGAAAGCGCGCGGTGAAGCGCCGGCGTCGATCGCGGTCTACGCGACCGCGCCGGACGCGCCGCTGGAAATCGAGGCATGGCAGCGCGCCCTCGGCGTGGCGCTACGCCTGGCGGAACCCTGGGACTGGCGCAGCACGCCGCCCGATGCCGGCGTCAGCCTGGTGCAGCAGCGCGCGCGCTGGCGCCTGCCCTCCGGCACCCTGGCACGCTTGCGGCCGGCGGCCTGGATCGTCGGCGCAGCGCTCGCCGTTCATGCGCTGGCGCTGGTCGTCGACTGGACCCGGCTTGCCGGCGAGCAGCGCAGTTTGCGCACGCGGATGGAGTCACGCTTTCGCGCCGCCTTTCCGGAAGCGCTCGCCGTGGCGGATCCGGCGCTGCAGATGCGGCGCAAACTCGCCGAAGCGCGCCATGCCGTCGGCCAGCCCGATAGCGGCGACTTCCTGCCTATGATAACCAACGTGGCCGCAGCGCTGAAGCAGGTGCCGCCGGGCGGACTGCGCATTGCCTCCTACGAGAGCGGACGCATGACCCTCGAGCTCGCGGGAGTCGATGACGCCGGGATACGCCGCATCGTGGCGCATCTGCTGCAGTCCGGCCTGCAGGTCGACAAGGGGGCGGCGGCGGCGCGTCCCGGCGCCGCTGCGGCAGTCATCACGGTGCGTGCATCATGAAGGCGCGTCTGCGCAAGCTGTGGGAATC
Organism: Pseudomonadota bacterium; assembly: GCA_021848555.1. The sequence goes on from JAJZUN010000070.1 coordinate 7,886, forward strand.
GCGTTCGCCGCGGGATCGGATGATCATCGCGGCGCTGGCCGCCGTCGTGGGCCTGCTGCTGTATCTGTCGCTGGTGCAGTCGGCCTACCGTGCGCGCACCCAATTGGGCGCGTCGGTGTCGGTCCTGCGCGCGCAGGCGCTGCGTCTGGATGCAGACGCGAACGAACTCGCGCGCGTGCGCGCGGCACCGGCGGTTCCCGCGCCGCAGACCGATCTGCGCACGCAGGTACAGGCCCAGGCCGGCGCGGCGGGGCTCGCTCGCGCCTTGCTGCGCCTCGACGCCAAGGACGCGGATCAGGTGCAGGTGGTGTTCGGTTCGGTCGCGTTCGCCGACTGGCTCGCCTGGGTCGCGACCCTGCAGGCGCAGCGCATCCGCCTTGACACCAGCCGCATCGAAGCGCTGAGCACGCCGGGACTGGTGAGCGTGACAGCCACCTTCGCCCGGGCCAAAACACAGTGACGCGTTGGCGGCTGATTGCGCTGGGCCTCGCCGCCTATGCGCTCGCGCTGGTCGCCACGGCGCCGGCGACCTTGATCGACGCCCGGCTGGAGCAGGCTAGCGCAGGCGGGCTGCGGCTGGCCGAAGCCCGCGGCACGATGTGGTCGGGGTCAGGACAGATCGAAATCCTCGACGCCAACCGCCGCAGCGGAATCGCAAAGAGCATCGCCTGGCGCATCCGGCCCGCCTATTTATTGCGCGGAAAACTGCTCTACGACATCGTGCTGGACCAGGCAGCCCGGTCTTTTCCGGTGACGATTTCCCTGTCGCGCATAGAAGTGGCCGATGCCGACATCAACCTGCCGGCGGCGGCACTGGGCCTGGGCGTGCCCAAAATGGCTGCGCTCGGCCTCACCGGCGACATGCTGTTGCATGTAACGCGGCTTGCGCTCGGCCGCGGCTCCATCGAAGGCAATGCCACGCTGCAATGGCACGGCGCCGGATCGGCGTACACGCGCATCTCGCCCCTGGGTGATTATGAACTGCGTTTGGACGGCAGCGGCGCGGGGGCGAAGGCAACGCTGCGCACGCTGCAGGGCCCGCTGCAACTCGATGGCCAGGGGTCCTGGACCAGCGGAAGCAAGCCCGTGTTCCAGGGCAGCGCCCGCGTTCCGCCGCAGCAGATGCAGCAACTCGCGCCGCTGCTGCGCATGTTTGCCCAGGACCGCGGCGACGGCCGCTTCGACTTGCAGCTCAGATAGCGCAGGGCATTCCACGATCGCGCGCCCGGTTTCACGGAGCGCGGATTTCATCGTTTGGTAACAGACACCGGGTATTTTGCCGGACTACGGGTGGGAACGCGGGCGCCTATGCGACATATCTATGATCTTGATCAAGCCGACAACGCCCTGAATTGTTCAAATTGAAACCGTGGCCGCTGGTTGCGGATATCTCCGCCGGTTCGGGCACTACTCCCTGTCCGCGGGGTCGAAATTGATGGACACTTATCGAGAGGCAAACATGAACAGCATAGCAAGACAATTTGCGTTAGTCGTTTCCGCGACGCTTGCCCTGGGCCTGGGTGTGGCCGGCAGCGCCCATGCGCAGGACCAGGGTTATGTCAGGGCCCCGGTGTCCGAAAACGTCGTCGTCAAGGATCCGTTCGGCCTGTGCTGGCGTACGGGCTACTGGACGCCAGCCATGGCAACCATGGAATGCGATCCGGACCTGGTGCCGAAGAAAGCTGCGCCTGCTCCCGCTCCTGTGGCCGCACCCCCGGCTCCGGCACCCGCTCCCGCGCCCGCGCCCAAGCCTGCGCCCGCACCGGTGAAAGAAAAAGTGACCATGGCCGCGGACGCGCATTTCGACTTCGACAAGGAGATCG
>JAJZUN010000071.1 GCA_021848555.1 Pseudomonadota bacterium
CCGGTGGGACCGCTCGCGATCGCCGACGAGGTGTCGATGAAGCTGTCGCAAATGGTGCGTAAGCAGGCGCAGGCCGACCTTGCCGCCGAAGGCAAGGCCTACAGGCCGCATCCCGCGTTCGCGCTGGTCGATCGCATGGTGGACGAATTCAAGCGCCCGGGGCGCGCCGGCGGCGCCGGTTTCTACGAATATCCCGCGGGCGGCGAGAAATTCCTCTGGCCGGAGTTGAAGCGCCTGTTCGAACAACCCGGCATCGCCTGGGACATGCAGGAACTGAAGGACCGCATTCTCTATATCCAGGCGATCGAAGCGGCGCGCTGCCTGGAGGAGGGCGTGTTGCGGAACGTGGCCGACGCCAACATCGGTTCGATTTTCGGCATCGGCTTCCCCGCCTGGGCCGGCGGCGCGCTGCAGTTCATCAACTCCGTGGGCGTGGCGAAATTCGCCGCGCGCGCCGACGCGCTCGCTGCCAAGTACGGCGAGCGCTATGCCTGCCCGAACATCGTGCGCGCCAAGGCGCAGGCCGGCGAGACCTTCGTTTGAAATTGGCTATTTCCAAAACGGGGAAAATGGGTTTCCCAAAGATCGCCGCTTGCGTGCGGATGGATTCATCATCCGTGCGCGAGCGGCGATCCGCACGGACGGATTTTTCGTCCGTGCAGGTCTTGGGAAGACCTGCGCGCTACGCGCGCCAACCTCGTTTCTTGTACGGATACACACCGTCCGTACAAGAAACGAGGTTCTTCAAGTTAACCGGCCTTAAAGTTGGTGAGATGGCAACAGAAGAGGAATTACGAAGATGATCACGCGCACGGTGTACCGCGAAGACCACGAAATGTTCCGCGCCACGGTGCGCCGCTTCGTCGAGCGCGAGTGCCTGCCGCGCCAGGCCGAGTGGGACCAAGCCGGCTGCGTCGATCGCGACACCTGGCTCAAGGCCGGGCGCGAGGGGCTGCTGTGCACCTCGCTGCCGGAGGCATTCGGCGGCGGTGGCGGCGATTTCGGCCATTGCGCGGTGCTGATCGAGGAACTGGCCGCGGCCAATGTGAGCGGCCCCGGCTTCTATCTGCATTCGGACATCATCGCGCCCTATATTTACCGTTTGGGCACGGATGAACAAAAGCGCCGCTGGTTGCCCAAGTGCGCAAGCGGCGAATGCATACTCGCGATCGCGATGAGCGAGCCCGGCGCCGGCTCCGACCTCAAAGCCATACGCACGACTGCGGTTCGAGATGGCGACGAGTATGTGATCAACGGCAGCAAGACCTTCATCAGCAACGGGCTCAATTGCGATCTGGTCGTGGTCGTGGCCAAGACCGATCCCGCCGCAGGCGCCAAAGGTGTGTCGCTGCTCCTGGTCGAGGCCGACCGGCCCGGATTCAAAAAAGGGCGCAAGCTGGAGAAGATCGGCCAGGAGGCGGCCGACACCGCGGAACTGTTCTTCGACGAGGTGCGCGTGCCCGCGGCGAATCTGCTGGGCGAGCCGAACAAGGGCTTCGCCTACCTGATGCAGGAACTGGCGCAGGAGCGCTTCATCATCGCGATCGCCTCGGCCTCCAAGATGGAGGCGATGCTGGCCGAGACCATACGCTATACCAAGGAGCGCAAGGTATTCGGCCAGACCGTATTCGATTTCCAGAACACCAAGTTCAAGCTGTCCGACCTGAAAGCCAGGGCCACGGCGATGCGCATCATGGTCGATCATTACCTGGCCGAACACCTGCGGCGCAAGCTGACGGTGGAAGAGGCCGCGATCGCGAAGCTGTTCACCACCGAGACGCTGTGCGCGGGCCTGGACGACATGCTGCAGCTGCACGGCGGCTACGGCTACATGATGGAATACCCGATCGCGCGCGCATTCGTGGACGCGCGCGTGTCGCGCATCTACGGCGGCACCTCGGAAGTCATGCGCGAGCTGATTTCGCGCGGACTCTAAGGTGTTGGCGGGATGAATGCCGAACTGAGCGCACACCTCGCGCGCTTGCTGCGCGCGCGCACTACCGCTGCCTTGGGCACGCTGCGTGCCGGCGCACCGTTTGTCTCGATGGTGCCGTACGCGCTCGCGGCCGGCGGATTCGTCGTGCACGTGAGCGGGTTCGCGGCGCACACCAGGGACATGCTCGCCGATGCGCGCGTGAGCCTGATGGTCGCGCAAGCGGAGGATAGCGGAACCTCGCCGCTAGGCCTGATGCGCGTTTCGGTGCAGGGTCAGGCGCAGCAGATCCCCGCTGACGCGCCCGAACTCGCCGCGCTAAAGGCGGCCTATGTCGCGCGCTTTCCCGATGCGGAGCCGATGTTCGGCTTCGGCGACTTCTCGATTTTCCTGATCCGGCCCGAGTCGGCGCGTTTCGTCGCGGGTTTCGGCCGGGCGCATACGCTCAGCGGCGCTTCGCTGGTCGAACTGCTGCGGCCGATGCGCGCCTAACCCCCGGCACACCACGGTCACGCGGCCGCGTGCATCAACGCGCGATAGAGCGCACTATCCGGAGACGGTAGTTCTGGCTATAATCTAGCCAGAATGAGATTCGAGATACTCCTTGCGCCTGAAGCCGTTGAAGACCTTCGCAAACTGAAGGCCGGTGAACGTGCAGCGGTGAAGGAAGCCCTCGAAACACATTTGAGATACGAACCAACCAAGACTAGCCGTAGCCGGATCAAGCGCTTGCGCGGTGTCGCGCGACCGCAATATAGGCTTCGCATCGAAGAGGTCCGTGTGTTCTACGATGTTTCGAGTTCGACAGTCGAGGTACTGGCGATCGTGCCCAAACCGGAGGCCGAATCATGGCTGGAGCAGTTCGGAAGTTCAAAGTGAAAGAAGTCCCTCTTTCTGAGGTCAAAGATGACCTGTCTCGCTTTCTTAGGGAAGCGGAAACGCGAGTCGTCGTCATCACACGCCACGGCAAACCGGCCGGAGTACTGATCGGGTTCAAGTCGGAGGATGACTGGTTCGACTACCGGCTCGAACACGACCCTAGGTTCATACAGCGTGTCGAGCAGGCTCGCGCAAGCTTACGCGTGGGCCGAGGTGTCAAGCTTGAAGACATCAAGTAACGGTGCGCACTAACTGCCCAGTCAACGCGGACGCACGCGCCAGCGCCGTGCCTAGCGACGATCGATGGGCGCGCGCCGGTTACTGGGGATGTTGGGCCTCATGAGCGAATACGACGACAGAATCGGCGTGATTGCTGAACGCACATCGGTTGCTATGCACGCCTTTTGGTCGGCCATGCTGACCGCACACACCGTTCTTCTCTCCGTGGCAGTTGCTCTTCCCGCAGCCATTCCTTCTGCCTATCTATGGCAATTCAAGGTAGTCGGTGCAACGGCAACAGCATGCATACTTGCACTTTTGTTTAACTTTGCGGCAGTACGCATGCAGTACGAAGAAATAGGGCGTAGCCTCCTTGACTACGAGGCGGAGCTTACGGTAGCGCAGCGTAAAAGTGGCATAACCTCAGCAGTGCGCCGGCATTACCTCGTCCGGGTAGCAGAAGTAATAGCGGCTACAGGGTTGATCATCGAGGCCTGTCTGCTTGTGTGGGTTCTCATTAGATAAACATCAGGCCACAACAACTTGTCACTTGAGCCGTCGGTCCCGCCTTGATAGGCATAAGGCTAAGGTGGAACGATGTGTCATGACATCTATGGAGAAAGTGTGATGGGACTCTTAATCGGAAACGTGATGGGATTCTTGATCGCATATACCATTGCCGCAGCAATCATGGGCTGGCTTGCGGCACGAAAAAACAGAAATGCGTGGGCTTGGGGATTGATTGGTGGGTTGTTTCTACTATTTGGACTCATCGTTTTAGCATTCACCCCGTATCTGTGCCCGAAGTGCAAACAACCTATAACCAACAGCGAATGGAGAAACCGCACTTGCCCGAGATGCGAAGGTGACCGGAAGGAAACTTTAGTTTCGACGGTTACCGATCTTTCAAATCCACAGTACAGTGCGCCGATTGTTGACGAAGACCATGCCTACGCGGAGATAGCCAATGAGTTGGAAGGTGGCATCGCAGATAAAGGGCTTTGGACTCGCTTGTTTGCCGAATCCGGCGGAGACGAGAGGCAGACAAAGGTGCTTTACATCAAGCAGCGCGCTGACCAACTCATCTCTGCTGAACGCTTACGTCTGGAACGAGCGGCAACCGAGCGTGCAGAATTAGAGGCCATCGAAAAAGCTAAACTTGCTAGATTGTCCGAAGAACAACGCGCATATGAACTGCTTCCCAAAGGGCATTGCCCCAACTGCAGAGCAGTCATCCCAATGGTGTCCGATGAGTGTCCGAAATGCCGGGCGCTCTTTACGGATTCCAGTTGGAAAGTGCTTCCAATCGAGAACACATAAAGCCCGCTTCCATATCTCAGCACATCTCGTCAATCTTTCAGAAGAACATCGCACGGAAGGATATTGATCGCATCATTGACATGCTCTTCGCAAACAAGATGATCTCCGAAGCCAACAATGCCATCTCTTACGGTTTCTGGGACGCCCAACCCTGCGGTCAACCGGACGCTGTACGATGAAGCCGCGCAGCGCCGGTTACCTTTAACAGTAAGGCGTTTGAATTATGATTCCCGCCTCTATTGCCAGGTTCATCGCGTGCGGTTTCCGGCCGTCGGAGCGGGCGGGAGGCTCCTGTGCTGCTACGCGCGGCCACGGTCCATGACGGCTCGGAGCCCAGCTAGTATTGAAACATATTAGTTTTGCAACATCACGGTAGATGCGAACAATGTTTCGAAATTAGTGATTCGTTGTACTAGCGCTTGCTGCGCCGCGCTTCGGCGGCGAGCAATGGTTGGTCTGACCGCCTGCGCATGGAGATCGAAGCCCTGGGGCTCGACTAGCGCGATGTGATCGTCGGGAGGGAGTATGTGCCTGTGGGGCGCGAACCCGTGACGGCGCGTGACCTCAATCAGCCGATAACCGAGGAGGCCTGAGCGCGCAGTCTGCCGAAGCAGCCGCATACCTTACGCTCAGCGCGATGCGTCTATCGCTTCGCCGACCAGGCGGAAGAATGCGTCGGCGTGATCGGGATTGATCCAGCGCACCACGACGACCATCTGCCGTTCGGGATCGATCCAGGTAATCGAGCTGCCGGCGCCGATCGCGAAATAGCTCGATGCGGGCGCGCTCGGGAATACGCTGCGCTCGCGATTGAGCCAGATCAGATAGCCGTAGAACGGCGCGAGCGCGCAGGGCGTGCGCATTTTTTCTATCCAGGCGGACGAAAGCAGCTGCCGCCCTTCGTGCCGGCCTTCGTCGAGCAGCAGCTGGCCGATACGCGCCTGATCCAGGCTGGATATCGAAACGCCGCCGCCCCAATGGCTGCCGCCGGGAACCGACTGCGCCCGGCTGCTGTGCAAATCGATCCAGGCATGGTCGTAACCGACCCAGCGCCAATCGCTGCTCGCACCCAGGGGGCGCATGATCTCGGCATCGAACACCAGCGGCAGCGCGCGGCCGAACAAATGCAGCAGCGCCAGCGACAGCTGGTTGATGCGCACGTCGTTGTACTCCCAGTACGCACCCGGCGCCTGCAGCGGCCGCGCATCGCCTTTCTTGCCCGTGACCGGGTTGCTCTGAAATTGCACGCTGCGATAGCGGTCGACCTGATCCGGTACGCCGAAACACTCGCCTTCCCACTCGCTGGTCTGCTGCAGCAGATGGGCCCAGGTGACGCTGCGGTTGTGCTCGCTGTCGAAACCGATCCCGGCCAGGCGTGCGCATACCGGTTCGTCCACGTCGGGCAATAAGCCGCGGTCGTGGGCGATGCCCGCGAGCAGGGCCAGATAGGTCTTGGCCACGCTGAACGTGAGATCGGCCCGCCCCGGTTCACCCCAGCTGGCGAGCAGATCGCCATGGCGCCGGATCGCGCCGGAGACGGGCCCGCGCGGCGCGACCGGCCCGAGCAGCCGGTTCCACGGCGGCGGATCCGCAGCATGCACGCCCCAGGTGCCGCTGGTGTCGCGGCTCCAAGTGGTTTCGTGCGCGATGGCGAAGTCTATGGCGCTCTGCAGCGCCGCCGAGCGGGGATTGTTTGCGCTTGGTGTCATACGAGCCTCCTGCCAGTCATGGCCCATTCTAATCCCCTGGCGCAGTGGCCTGTCGGCCGGCGGCTGCTGCCCCAGACCAAGGAGGGGCAGGCTCGCCTCGGCGAACGCTGAGGCCGCGCAGTAAGGCGTAAATCCGGAAGATTAAGAAAATCGGAGACCAAAGCGCAGCCTAACGTACAGGCACACTCATTGATCAAATTTGGTAACTTCGCTCGATCTGGAAATCCAACGAATGAATTGTGCAGCGCCGACACGCGTCCGCACCAATGAATCGTCAGCCGATGAGTTTGTCGTATTCGCCATGCGTACCAATCCAGAACCAATGGGCGCCGTCCGGTACCGGGACCCCGAGCACCCTGTAGTAGAGGCCGATTCGGACGCTGTGATATTGGCCGTTTCCGACTGCTTTGAAGTGCAGCGATGGGTGCGCCGGATCAGTCTTGAGCTGAGCGTAGTTCCGGTGTGCGAGGGCTTGAACGTCGGAGGGTAGCGCGTCGAGACACTGCCAAAAGCGCTTTGACGCTGCGTGTTTCAAAGCTCTCGCGCCGAGCCGGCGCGATAGTCGGCACGAGCTTCTGCAGCCAGTCCGTCAAGCTTGCCGGAGGCGGCATCTTGCTCGATTTGCTTGTCCCAGGCGGCGGCATCGAACTCGGCGAACCAGCGCCGGAATTCGGCTAGCTCAGAAGGGGGCAGTGATTCCACGGCTTTCTCAATCGACCTTACGTTTCCCATGTTTCCACTCCAATTGGGATGCAGCAACAGGAAGTATGCGGCAAGTCCATGCCCAAGCGCAATTTTCGTCGGCTAACGTTCACGATGAAGTTCTCTGTCCGATCGACCCAAGGTTAAGCGTCTTCATCGGCGACGCAGTCGGCTTCGAGTTCGACGAGCCAGTCGGGGTTAATCAAGCCCTTGACCTTAACAAAGGTGCAGGCTGGTTTGATGGCCGCGAAAACTTCACCGTGCGCGCGTGCTGCGTCCTCCCAGCAAGTGATGTCGGTGAGCATAACTCGTGTTCGGACGACGCTCTGAAGAGACAGGCCCGCGTCCGCGATTGCCTGAGCAATGATTTCGAGGCAGCGCTTGGTCTGGCCGTAGACGTCGCGCGGGGCCGCCACTCCGCCGCCTGGTGCAATGGGAGCAGTACCGGCAATTGCGACAACGGGACCGACACGGACGGCGCAAGAGAAGCAGATACGCGGCTCAAGTGGTGAACCAGAAGATACGAGATTTCGCATGATATGGGGCGGACGCCTAATCCACGAAAGCGGCTGCGATCCGGCGTATAACGCGGCGCATGCACTTGCCGTGCAGTAGGGTATAAATGTTAAAGATTAAAAACGGGGAAACCGCACGCCGCTTGGTACACAGACCTACGGTGTTGCCGGATCTGGCAAGCAGTCAGACGGCGCCATACTGCTGCCGCTGCCGTCGTCGAAACTGGACGCTATTTGTGGCGCGGGTCGAAAGCATCGCGCAGGCCGTCGCCGAGCAGATTGAACGACAATACCAGCAGGAAAATCGACAGCCCCGGCCACAGCGACATCCACGGCGCGTTGTCGATGTAGTTCTTCGCCGTGTTGAGCATGCTGCCCCAGCTCGGCGCGGGCGGCTGCTGCCCCAGGCCGAGGAAGGACAGGCTCGCTTCGGCGATCACCGCGGCGGCGATCGCGAGCGTCGCCTGCACGATCAGCGGCGCGACCACGTTCGGCAGGATGTGGCGTAGCGCGATCCGCAGATGCGAATTGCCCACCGCGCGCGCCGCCTCGACGTAGTCCTCGACCTTGACCGCGAGCACCTGCGCGCGCGTGAGGCGGATGAAGATCGGCGTGGCCGAAATGCCGATCGCGATCATGGCGTTGGTGAGGCTGGGCCCGAGGAAGGCCGCGAGCGCGATCGCGAGGATCAGGAACGGGCAGGCGAGCATGGCGTCGGTGATGCGCGAGATCAGCGCATCCACCCAGCCGCCGAGGTAGCCCGCGGCGAGGCCGACCGGCACGCCGAGCGCGAGCGAGATGCACACCGACACCAGGCCCGCCAAGAGCGAGGCGCGCGTGCCCCAGATCACGCGCGAGAGCACGTCGCGGCCGATCTCGTCGGTGCCGAACAGATAGTGCGCGCTCGGCGCCTGGCGCACCGCGCTCCAGCTCGTCGCGAGCGGATCGTGCGGCGCGACCCAGGGCGCGAACAGCGCCAAGAGCACGAAGAACACGATGAAGGCCTGGCCGAGCATCGCGCCGCTCCGGCGCGCGAGGCGCCGGAGCGCGCGTCGCGCCGGGGTGAGTTCGCGCGGGAGGGAATCGGTTGCGCTGAGCACGGCGCTCGTCACCTATCCTCGCATGCGCGGGTTGACGAGGAAGTAGGCGAGGTCGGCCAAGAGGTTGAGCGTGATGTACACCGTCGCCGTGAACAGCACCACGCCCTGCACCACCGGGTAGTCGCGGTTGAACACCGCGTCCACGATCAGCTTGCCGAAACCCGGAATGCTGAACACCGTCTCGGTCAGCACCGTGCCGCCGAGCAGCTCGCCGAAGCCGAGCGCGCCGAGCGTGATCACCGGCACCAGCGCATTGCGGAGCGCGTGCTTCAGCACCACCGTGCGCTCGTCCAGGCCCTTGGCGCGCGCGGTGCGCACGTAATCGGCCGAGAGCACTTGCAGCATCGCGCTGCGCGTGTGGCGCATGAGCACCGCGGCGAACGCGTTGCCGAGCACGAACGCCGGCATGATCATCGCCGCGAGATTCGCCTTCAGATCGTCGAACGGACTGACGTAGCCCGAAGCGGGCAGCCAGCCCAGCTTCACCGCGAACAGCATGATCAGGAGGATGCCGAGCCAGAAATTGGGCGTGGACAGGCCCCACAGCGCGAACACGTTGGCGGCGTAATCCCAGGCCGTGCCCTGCTTCACCGCCGATACGATGCCGGCGGATACGCCGAACACGATCGCGATCACGATCGCCATCGAGGCGAGCTGCAGCGTCACCGGCAGCTTCTCCAGGATCAGGTCCGTCACCGGTTTCTGGATGCGCACCGATTCGCCCAGGTCGCCGTGCACGACGCCGCTCGCCCAGTAGAAGTAGCGCATGTACAGGGGCTCGTCCAAATGGAACTTGCCGCGCAGGTAGGCGATGACATTGGGGTCGTGCTCCTCGCCCGCGAGCGCGGTCGCCGGATCCCCGGGCAGCAGTTGCTGCAGCCCGAAAATCAGGATGGAGACGAAGAACAGCGTCGGCAGGATCGTCGCCAAACGCTGCAGGAGGAACTTGAACATTGGTATTCTGCGAAATTATTCAGGCTGGTATGCCCGGGTGACTACGGTGCGCGCCCTGTCCGAAAAAGGTTTTATCCAAAACATGGTTGATTCAAATCTCGAAACTGTCACCACGGCAATAAGAGGCGCTGCCTTCGCATGGAGACCGCTTGGATCCCCGATTGCGTACGGATAGAAACCATCCGCACGCAATCGGGGATCTCGAATAAAGGCAAACCCATTCGAACTGGCGCGCGGCGCTCGCCATGCCTTGAGACCTCCTCAGTTGAACTTCAGGTCCTGCACCCGCACCAGCCCGTCGGGCACGGTGCGCAGGCCGCTCAGCTTGGCGCTATAGGCCCATAGCCAATGGCGGTGGAACAGGTAGATGAT
>JAJZUN010000072.1 GCA_021848555.1 Pseudomonadota bacterium
GCATGAGCCGACAGGACTACGTGGTGCAGAAATTCGGCGCCGCGCGGGCGCAGGACATTTATGCGCGCGTGGCCGGCGTCGGCACCGAATACGGCATCGCGTTCGCGTTCGACCGGATTGCGCGCCAGCCCAACACCGTCGCGGCGCACAGCCTGATTGCACTGGCGGGCGTGGCGGGACAGCCGGCCGACGCCCTGCAGGACAGGGTCAAGGAGGCCTTGCTCCAAGCCTATTTCCTCGACGGGGTGGATCTCACCAAGCCGGAAAATCTGCTCGCGATCGCAACCGCCGCCGGGCTGGACCGGGCGCAGGCCGAGCGCTGCCTGGCCGATCCGCAATCGCGCCGGGCGGTGGAACTGGAAGACCAGCGCGCGCGCGCCATCGGCGTCCAAGGCGTGCCTTTTTTCATATTCAACGGCAAACTCGCGGTGTCCGGCGCGCAGGGGCCGGCTGCGCTGCTGGAGGCCATGCGACAGGCCGAAGCAGCGGTCGCCTAAGCCGCGCAATTCATCCGCATTCGGCATCCCATGGATCGAGCACCCGGGCAGGTGGCCACTGTCACGCTGCATCCGCGCACAGGCGACGGCGCGCTTGCCGCGCGCTTGCGGCGCGAACTCCGGGGAGAGGTCCTGTTCGATGCCGCCAGCCGCGGCCGCTATTCCACGGACGCCTCGATTTACCAGATCGAACCGGTGGGCGTGGTGGTGCCGCGGACCGAAGAGGACGCGCGCATTGCGATCCAGATAGCCGCCGACGAGGGTGTGCCCATCCTGCCGCGCGGCGCCGGCACCTCCCAGTGCGGCCAGACCGTGGGCGCTGCCCTGGTCATAGACAATTCCAAATACCTGAATCAGGTCCTTGCCTTCGATAAAGATGAGCGCACGGTGGTGGTTCAACCGGGCGTGGTGCTGGACCAGCTCAACGCTTATCTGAAGCCGCACGGCCTGTGGTTTCCGGTGGACGTGTCCACCAGCGCGCAGGCGACCCTGGGCGGCATGGCGGGAAACAACTCCTGCGGCTCGCGTTCGATACGCTACGGCAACATGGTGCACAACGTGCGCGGCATCGATGCGCTGCTGGCCGACGGGTCCGAATTCCACTTCGGCAAGAGCGACCAGATCGCAGGCGGGTCGCAGGCCTATCGGGCGCTGATAGCGCGTGTGCATGCCGTTGTGCGGCGCGAGGCCGCGGAGATCGAGGCGCGCTGGCCCAAGGTGCAGCGTCGGGTCCAGGGTTATAACATCGACATGGTGCAACCCGGCGCGGAAGGGGCGCTGCGCGCGCATAACCTCGCCCATCTCCTGGTCGGTTCGGAAGGCACGCTCGCCTATACGCGGCGCCTGCATCTGGATCTCTCGCCCTTGCCGCAGCACAAGACGCTGGGCGTGTGCCACTTTCCGACTTTCCATCAAGCCATGCAGGCGCCGCAGCATATCGTCAAGCTGGCGCCGACCGCGGTGGAACTGGTGGACCGCACGATGATAGAGCTCGCGCGCGGCAACGCCGCGTTCAAACCCGTCGTCGACCGCTTCATCCAGGGCGATCCGGACGCGATCCTGCTGGTCGAGTTCGCCGGCGAGGATCGCGACGAACAGCTCGCCAGGCTCAGGCAGTTGGTGGAATTGATGGCCGAACTCGGCTTCCCCGGCGGCGTGGTCGAGATTCTCGATCCGGGCCTGCAGAAGCAGGTGTGGGAGGTGAGAAAGGCCGGCCTCAACATCATGATGTCGATGAAAGGCGAAGGCAAACCGGTGTCCTTCATCGAGGACTGCGCCGTGCCCCTGGAACACTTGGCCGAATACACCGACAAGCTGACGCAAGTGTTCGCCAAACACGGCACGCGCGGCACCTGGTACGCGCATGCCTCGGTGGGCACGCTGCACGTGCGCCCGGTGCTCAATATGAAGCAAGGCGGCGCGCAGCAAATGCGCGCCATCGCCGAGGAGGCGTGCGAGCTGGTAAGGCGCTACAAGGGCGCGGCCTATTCGGGGGAACACGGCGACGGCCTCGTGCGCACCGAATGGATAGCACCCATCATAGGCTCACGCCTGATGCGCGCGCTGGAGGAAATCAAGGACTTGTTCGATCCGCGCGGCCTGATGAATCCGGGCAAGATCGTGCGCGGGACCAAACAGGACGACCGCAGCCTGTTCCGGTACAAGCCCGGTTATGCCGCGCAGCCGCTGGCTACCGCGCTGGACTGGAGCGAGTGGAGCGCATCCGGCGCCGCCGGCAGCGGGTTCATCGCGGCGGTGGAAATGTGCAACAACAACGGCCATTGCCGCAAGTTCGACGCCGGCACCATGTGTCCGTCCTACCGCGCCACGGGGAACGAGCGCGATCTCACCCGCGGCCGCGCCAACACCCTGCGCCTCGCCCTGTCGGGCCAATTGGGCGCCGACGCGTTCACCTCGGAGGCGATGCGCGAGGCCATGGATCTGTGCGTCAGTTGCAAGGGCTGCAAGCGCGAATGCCCGACCGGCGTCGACATGGCGAAAATGAAAATCGAGTTTCTGCATCACTACCAGAAACGTCACGGCATTTCGCTCAAGGACCGATTGATCGCCTGGCTGCCGCGCTACGCGCCCTGGGCCGCGCGCTTTCCCGGATTGGCCAACCTGCGCGACGCTGTCCCCGGCCTGGCCGGATTGAGCGAATCGTTGCTGGGCCTGTCCGCGAAGCGTTCTTTGCCCAGGTGGCGCAGTGACTACTTCAGCAAAATCCCCCCCGGCCCCCCTTTTGCAAAGGGGGGAGACGCAGGCAACGTCAATCAGGTTCCCCCCTTCGAAGAAGGGGGGACAGGGGGGATTTCCTCCGATGCCGAAGCAAGGAAGGAAGTCGTGCTGCTGGTCGACACCTTCAACAATTACTTCGAGCCGGACAATGCGCGCGCAGCCCTTGCGGTGCTCGAGGCTGCCGGCTATCGGGTGCATCTCGCGCGCGCGGCCGGCGGCGGCGACGAACCAGCGCGCCCCTTGTGTTGCGGCCGCACTTTCCTCGCCAGCGGTCTGGTGGACGAGGCCCGGGCCGAGGCAAGGCGTACCCTGAACGCGCTGCGGCCTTACGTGGCGCGCGGCCTGCCGGTCATCGGGCTGGAGCCTTCCTGTCTCTACACCCTGCGCGACGAGTTCAAGTCCATGCTGCCCGGGCCTGAGTCCGAAGCGCTCGCGGCGCGGGCCGTGCTGTTCGAGGAATTCCTCGCCGCCGAACACCAGTCCGGCCGGCTGAAGCTGGGGCTGCAGGCCCTGCCGCAGAAAAAAGCGCTGCTGCACGGCCATTGCCACCAGAAAGCCTTCGGCGCCATGTCTGCGGTGGAGCAGGTGCTGCGCCTGATTCCGGAGTTGAAAGTGCAAACCGTGGAATCCGGCTGCTGCGGCATGGCCGGCGCCTTCGGCTACGAGGCCGGCCACTACGAAGTATCGATGAACATGGCCGAAGCATCGCTGCTGCCGGCGCTGCGCAAAGCCGATGCGGATACGTTGCTGATCGCCGACGGCACCAGTTGCAGGCATCAGATACACGATGGTTTGAAGACTGGGGAAGGCGCTGCTGCGCCACTTGCGCCGCGCGAAGCCGTGCACGTGGCAATCGTGCTGGCGCGGGCGCTGGCCGCGCCCGCGGCACGCTGAGCGCGAATTTGCCGATGCCGGATGATATTTGGCTGCTGCCGCTGATCGCCGCGATTGCCTTCCTCGGTTCCCTGATTTACGGCATGACCGGCTTCGGTTCGGCGCTGGTCACCATACCGCTGGCGACCCACTTCGTGCCGCTGCCGTTCGCGCTGGCGGTGTTCTCGCTGGTCGACTTGTCCAGCGCGCTGCGTATCGGGCTGCAAAAGCCCAAGGATGCGGTGAAAGCCGAAATCATACGCATGGTGCCCTTCATGCTGGTCGGGACCGTGATCGGCATCACGCTGCTCGTCAATCTGCCCCGCGCCGCAGCCATGTTGGCGCTAGGCGTGTTTGTGCTTCTGTATGCCATCTACGCCCTGATTTCCCGGCCTGGAGCGACCATGGTGAGCCGGCACTGGGCTTATTTGGCCGGCATTCTGGGCGGCGCGACCGGCACCGTGTTTGGTGCGGGCGGACCGCCCTACGCCATCTATCTTTCGCACCGCCCGCTGTCCAAGGAACAGTTCCGCGCCACGCTTACGCTCACCACGGTGTTCAGCATAGGCATGCGCGTGACGGCGTTCGCGATCACCGGCATGATATTCAAGGCCGAAGTCGGGGTGGCGGCCGCGTGTTCAGTGCTGGCGGCGATGGTCGGCTTGAGTCTTGCATCCTGGGCATTCAAGCGCGTGACGCGCGAGCTGCTGCTGCGCCTGGTGGCGGTGCTGCTGCTCGTCAACGGTATTTCGCTGATTGCGCGCGCGGCAGGCTGAACGCGGCGTACAGGCAATCAACCTCGGGAATCGGAGCATGCACAGCATTTCCTTTCGCGACCTGTTCGACCACATCGGCACGGAACGCATGACGTTCAGCAAGCGCGCCGAAGCGCTTTCAGGCGAGGAGGTCGAGTTGCGCGGCTATCTCGTCGCCATGCACAGCGACGAGCGGCAAATCACCCTGGCGGGCGAGGCGGGTGTATGCCCCGATTGCGCCGACAAACCGGTGGCCTATGTGCATTTGCCCGGGTTCAGTCCCGGCGCAGGTTTGTTCAGCCAGCAGGCGGTGCGCCTGAAAGGCCGGCTGTCCTACGGTTTTGCCGTTGCGCCCGAAGGCTATGCCACTTTTCTGCGGTTGGAGAATGCGAGCGTGGCGACCGGGCTTAAGCCCGGGCTGCTGTCGGGCAAGCGCAACTGATGCAGACCGCCCTTAAGCCAGCACGTCGGGATCGAGCTGCCGCTCGAGGTGCGTAAGCTGGTCTTTCAGCAGCAACTTGCGTTTTTTCAGGCGCTGCAGGCGCAGCTGGTCGGGCAAAGGATTATCCGACAGGCGCGCAATGGCGTCGTCGAGGTCATCGTGCTCCGTCCTGAGCTCGCTGATGCGCTGCCGCAGTGCCGCGTTTAGCACTTCGTCTTCATCGTCCATGGTTACCCCCTTGCAAATAGACTACACCTTTCGCCCGGCCCAGGCGAGCATGGCAACGCCGGCCAGGATCATCGGCAGGGAGAGCCACTGACCCATGGACAGGTTGAACGCCAGAAGGCCGAGAAAATCATCGGGTTCGCGAAAGAACTCGGCGCAAAAACGCAGCGCGCCATAGCCGATCAGGAACATCGCCGATACCGCGCCCATCGGACGCGGGCGGGCCGAATACCACCAAAGGATGGCAAACAGCAGCACGCCCTCAAGGGCGAACTGGTACAGCTGGGAAGGATGGCGCGGCAACGGACCGGCGCCGCGGAATACCATCCCCCAGGGCAGGTCGGTAACCCGCCCCCAGAGTTCGCCGTTGATGAAATTGCCGATGCGCCCTGCGGCCAGCGCAGGCGGAACCAGCGGCGCGATGAAATCGGTAATCGCAAGCCAGCGGATGCGGTGCTTACGCGCGATGTAGAGCATGGCGATAATCACGCCCAGAAACCCGCCGTGGAAAGCCATGCCCCCCTGCCATACCGACAGGATTTCCAGGGGGTGCGAAAGATAATAGGCCGGCTTGTAGAACAGCACATAGCCCAGGCGACCGCCGAGGACCACGCCCAGCACGCTGAAGAAAAAAAGGTCGTCGAATACCGCGTAAGAGATATTTCCGCTCATTCCCCGCTTGATGCGACTGCGGGCGAGCAGGAAGGCGATGCCGAAGCCCAACAGGTACATCAGACCGTACCAGCGCACTGCCAACGGGCCAATTGCGATCGCGACGGGATCAATTTGGGGGTGAATCAGCATAGGCACAGTTTGCTCGAGAAGTATGTCGCGGCTGCTCGTAATCGGCTGCCGCTCGCGATCGGATCGATCTGGGGACGGATCAACATGGAGCCTGTTCAGCGCCCGCGGGGGGGTTAGAATGCAGCACACATTGTAAAGCGTATTGGCGCGGCGTATCGCCGCTGCGTCAGTGCCGGCCGCCCGACCATGCCTTCCACCCTGGTTTCTCCCCGCGCCCTCGCCTATCTGGCCTTGATCTGCACCACCGCCCTGTGGGGCAGCATCGGGGTCGTGTCGCGTGCGCTGATGGACACCATCCCGCCGGTGGTCATGGCGGCAGCGCGCTGGGGCGTCGCGTTCGGCGTACTGCTGCCGCTGGTGTGGAGCGAGCGGCGCGAGATCGTGCAGGCCCTGCGCCGCGACTGGAAGCGCCTGTTGTTCCTGACGCTGGTCGGGGGCGCGCCGCAAAGCGCCCTGGTCTATACCGGCCTGGCGTCGAGCACTGCGATACATCTGGGCCTGCTCAATTCGACCATCCCGGTGCTGATCATACTGATCAGCTGGGGCTGGCATGCGCGCCGGCCGCGCCGGCTGGAAGGCATCGGGCTCACGGTCTCGCTCGCGGGCGTGCTCCTGATTCTCGCCCATGGCGACCTGCGCGCGCTGTTGCAGCTGCAATTCAACCCCGGCGACCTGCTGATGCTGGTCGCGATGGTGGTATGGGCGATCTACACCCTGGGGCTGCAGGAGCGGCCGCAGTCCCTGTCGCTGTTCGCCTTTGTGTTCGTGATGGCCTTGATGGGCGAGCTGCTGACCCTGCCGCTCGCGGCCCTGCAGTGGGCGCAGGCGGGCGGCGTGCATCTGGGAACGCGTGAACTGCTCGGGCTGCTCTATATCGGCGCCTTCGCCACCCTGGTCTCGACCGCCCTGTTCGGCTATGGCGTCGAGCGCGTAGGCGCGGTGCGCGCCGGCATCCTGATCCACCTGATGCCGGTGTTCTCCGCCTTGTTCGCAGCCTGGTTCATCGGCGAGCGCTTGTTCGCCTATGATGTCGTCGGTTTCGTCCTGGTGGCGGGTGGCGCCACGCTCGGTTGTCTCAAGCCCGAGCCGGTGCTATCGTCTCGGCCTTCGACGAAAATATAGCAACATGCAAAGCAAAGGAGAATGTCATGGCGGATAACCGCAGAAGCAGCCTCATTACCCAGGGCGTGGCCCGCTCGCCCAACCGCGCCATGCTGCGCGCCGTGGGCTTTCGCGACGGCGATTTCGACAAGCCCATCGTCGGCGTGGCCAACGGCCATTCGACGATGAATCCCTGCAATGCCGGGATCCAGCCGCTGGTGGACCGCGCCATGGCGGCGCTCGAGGCCGCGGGCGCCAAACCGCAGGTGTTCGGCGTGCCGACCATCACCGACGGCATCGGCATGGGCACCGACGCGATGAAATACAGCCTGGTGTCGCGCGAAGTGATCGCCGACTGCATCGAAACCTCGGTCAACGGCCAGGCCATGGACGGCGTGCTGGTATGCGGCGGCTGCGACAAGAACATGCCTGGCGGCATGATGGCGATCGCGCGCATGAACGTGCCCGGCATTTATGTCTATGCCGGAACCATCAAGCCGGGCAAGTGGAAAGGCCAGGACCTCACCATCGTCAGCGCGTTCGAGGCGGTCGGCGCTTACGCCGCCGGCAAGATGAGCAAGGACGATTTCGTCGGCATCGAGAAGAACGCCTGCCCCACGGTCGGCGCCTGCGGCGGCATGTTCACCGCCAATACCATGTCCTCTTCGTTCGAGGCGCTGGGCATGAGCCTGATGGGTTCGTCGCAGATGGCCTCGCCCGACGCGGAGAAAGCCGTGTCCGCGTCCGAGTCCGCCGCAGTGCTGGTCAACGCCATACGCAAGCAGATCCTGCCGCGGCAGATCATCACGCGCAAATCGATCGAGAACGCGATCAGCCTGGTGATGGCCACCGGCGGTTCCACCAACGCGGTGTTGCATTACCTCGCGATCGCCTCGGCGGCGGGGGTGAAGTGGAGCATCGACGACTTCGAGCGCGTGCGGCGCAAAGTCCCGGTGCTGTGCGATCTGAAGCCCTCGGGTCGGTATGTCGCGGTGGATTTCCACCGCGCCGGCGGCGTGCCGCAGGTGCTCAAAATGCTGCTCGTCAACGGGCAGCTGCATGGCGAGTGCCTGACCATTACCGGCCGCACCATCGCCGAAGAGCTGGCGGCGATTCCAGATGCGCCGCGCAAAGACCAGGACGTGATCCGCCCCTGGGACAAACCGATGTATGCGCAGGGCCATCTCGCCATCCTCAAGGGCAACCTCGCGCCCGAGGGTTGCGTGGCCAAGATCACCGGACTGAAGAACCCGTCCATCACCGGTCCGGCGCGCGTGTTCGATTCCGAGCCCAAGTGCATGGACGCGATCATGGCCAAGCGCATCAAGCCCGGCGATGTCGTCGTGATCCGCTACGAGGGGCCGAAAGGCGGGCCCGGGATGCAGGAAATGCTGGCGCCGACCTCGGCGCTGATCGGCCAGGGGCTGGGCGAATCGGTGGGCCTGATCACCGACGGCCGCTTCTCCGGCGGCACCTGGGGCATGGTGGTGGGCCACGTCGCGCCCGAAGCTTACGTCGGCGGGCCGATTGCGCTGGTCAAGGAAGGCGACTCCATCACCATCGACGCGAAAAAGCGCCTGATCCAGGTAAACGTCAGCGCCAAGGAACTCGCCGCACGGCGCAAGAAATGGAAGGCACCAAAGCCGCGTTACACCCGCGGCCTGCTCGCCAAGTACATGAAACTGGTTTCGACCGCGAGCGTAGGCGCGATCACTGACGGGGATTTGTAGCGGGCGGCATGCGTGCGGGTTTTGGAAAGACCTGCGCGCTACGCGCGCCAACCGGATTTTCCGTACGGATGAAAAACCATCCGCACGGAAAATCCGGTTAGGTTAACCCCCAATGCTGCGTTTGGGGGGGCTTACCCAAGTTCGAAGGCAACAGTTCGAAGTATCCGCCGATGTCGGCGAACAGCCGTTGCGCGTCGCGCGCACCAACCGTGATCTCGGTCGCCACGGATAGACACCATGCCCAACCGCCTAGCCCACGAGACCAGCCCCTACCTGCAGCAGCACGCCGGCAATCCGGTGGACTGGTATGCCTGGGGCGAGGAAGCCCTGCGGGAGGCGCGCGCGCAGGATAAACCCATCCTGCTTTCGGTCGGCTACTCCGCCTGCCACTGGTGCCACGTGATGGCGCACGAGTCCTTCGAGGACGCCGAAGTGGCGGCGTTGATGAACCGGCACTTCGTCAACATCAAGGTCGATCGCGAGGAGCGGCCGGACCTGGACCAGATCTACCAGCTGGCGCACCAGATGATGAGCCAGCGCTCCGGCGGCTGGCCGCTGACCATGTTCCTGACGCCGGGACAGGAGCCGTTTTTCGGCGGCACGTATTTCCCCAAGACGCCGCGCTACGGTCTGCCCGGGTTCGCCGATCTGCTCCTGCGCGTGGCGCAGTTCTACCGCGCCGAACGGGGGCAGATAGCGCAGCAGGGCGAGGCGATAGTCTCGGGTCTGGCGCGCCTGCAGCCTGCGGGCGCCGCGGTGCAGCCGGAGTTCTCCGCCGCCCCGATCGATGGCGCGGTGGAGCAGCTGGCGGCAAGTTTCGATGCGCGCGATGGCGGCTTTGGGGCGGCGCCGAAGTTCCCGCATCCGACCGACCTCGAGCTCTGCCTGCGCCGCCACGCCGCGGGCGGGGCGCGGCAGCACGACCCGCTCAACATGGCGCTGCACACGCTGGGACGCATGGCAGCCGGCGGCATCTACGATCAGTTGGGAGGCGGCTTCAGATC
>JAJZUN010000073.1 GCA_021848555.1 Pseudomonadota bacterium
GTGCGTGCGGCTTGGAACGAAGCTGCGGCATACCGTCGGCGACGCGCCGAACAGATACAGCAGCAGCCAGGAATGGCGCCTGAAGTTGCGGATCAGATGAAAATACGCGTCGGTCTGGTAGGCGACGACGGGGCCGCTGCCTGCGTCGGCGCGTTGCAGTATCGGCCACGCCGCCTCGGGCATGGAGAAGTTGTAGTGCACCCCCGAAATGGTCTGCATGCGCCTGCCGTAACGATGCGCCAGGCCATTGCGGTATATCGTCTTTGCCCGGCCGAGATTGGATCCGCCGTATTGTCCGAGCGGAATGGCGTCATCGGCCGGCAGGCCGCAAGGCATGCTGGTGCACCACAGCAGTTCGTCGCCCACGTGCCGGTAGACAATCTGGTGGATCTCGGTGAGTTCGGCGAGACAGGCGTCGGCATTCGGGTGCACGCCGGTGATCAGTTCCAGCTGCGACTCGCTGAAATCGGTGGTGATGTGAGGGTGCGTGAGCGCCGACCCCAGCCCGGCCGGATGCGGCGTGTCGGCGAGCATGCCATCCGGCCTGACGCGCAGGCTTTCCTTTTCAACGCCGCGCCGGATGCCTGTCAGCACCTCGCGCGGAAGTTCCCGTAACCGTTGGTTGAGGCGGTTCATGCGTGGTTTCCTGAAATCAACACCCTCTAGGGTAGCAGAACCGCACCGTGGTCTGCTGCCAAGCGCGTTCCTTTACGCTAACATGCGTGCGGAACGCGAAAAGCGCGCGGTGCACGTCGCGGCGCACCGGACGAGCGGCAGCGGCATCCGCCAAACCATCATCGAAAACCAACAGGGCCATCACCGTCCCCGGGGATCAGAACCATGGATCAGTACGATTACGACCTCTTCACCATCGGCGCCGGTTCGGGTGGGGTGCGCGCGAGCCGCTATGCCGCCGGTCTCGGGGCGCGCGTCGCCGTCGCCGAGGAGCGCTATCTCGGGGGCACGTGCGTCAACGTCGGCTGCATTCCGAAAAAGCTCTTTTCCTACGCGGCGCACTATGGCGAGGATATCGCGCATGCCGGGGGCTACGGCTGGCGCGCGGCGGCACCGGTGTTCGATTGGCGCACGCTGGTCGCGAACAAGAACCGGGAAATCGAGCGGCTCAACGCGGTCTATGCGAAGCTGCTTTCCGGCGCCGGGGTCACGCTGCTGCGCGGCCGCGCCACCCTGGTCGACGCGCATACCGTGGAGGTCGACGGACGCCGCGTGAGCGCGCACTATATCCTTGTCGCTACCGGCGGCTGGCCGGTGGTGCCGCCGGTTCCCGGCGCTGAGTTCGCCATCAGCTCGAACGAAGCGTTCTACCTGGAGCAACTGCCGCGGCGCGTGCTGGTGGTCGGCGGTGGTTATATCGCGGTCGAGTTCGCCTCCATTTTCAACGGCCTCGGCGTGGACACCACGCTGGTCTATCGCGGCGAGCGCCTGCTGAAGGAGTTCGACGCCGACCTGGGCACGTTTCTCGCCGCGCAGATGGAAAAGAAAGGACTGCGCGTTCGCTTTCGCAGCACCATCGAGCGCATCGCGCGCGCCGCGGATGGCCGCGCGCTGCGCGCGACGCTGGCCGACGCATCCGTGCTGGAAGCCGACTGCGTGATGTACGCAACCGGCCGCGCACCGAATACGCATGGCCTCGGGCTCGAGGCTGCGGGCGTGAAGCTGGCGCCGAACGGCGCGGTGGTCGTCGACGCGAAGTTCAAGTCCAGCGTGCCCTCGATCTACGCCGTGGGCGACGTGATCGACCGCGTGCTGCTGACGCCGGTCGCCCTCGCCGAGGGCATGGTCGTGGCCGAGAACCTGTTCGGCACGGGGGAGCGCAGCCTGGACTACGAGGGCATTCCGACTGCGATCTTCAGCAATCCCAATGTAGGCACGGTAGGCTTGTCCGAAGCGAAAGCGCGCGAACGCCACGGCGACATCGACGTGTACCGAACCGCTTTCGGGCCGCTGCGCCACCAGTTGACCGGCAGCGGTGAACAAGTGCTGATGAAGCTGGTGGTGGACAGGATGAGCGATCGCGTGCTCGGCGTGCATATGGTCGGCCCGGATGCGGGAGAAATCATCCAGGGCTTCGCCGTGGCGCTGAAGTGCGGCGCAACCAAGCGCCAGTTCGACACCACCATAGGCATCCACCCGACCATGGCCGAGGAATTCGTCACCTTGCGCGAGGCGGTCGGCTGATTTCCTGCTGATACAATTGACCGGCACCATCAAGCCCCGGGAGGCAGCTTTATCCCGGGCGCCGGCCGTGCGCCGCGGCGATGGGTCGCGAAGCGGCGCCAAAAGACGGTAGAATCCCATAAAAATTGAAAGGGATTCCGAATGAACCTGAATAGTGCCGCTCAAAATGAGAACACGGCCGCCGCGGCCGGTAGGTGGCGCAAGCGCTTTGGCACGGCGCTTGTGCTGAGCACCGTCTGGTACGCCGCCGGTGCCCACGCCGAGGCGACGCCGGCGGAGTCCTGGCCGCAGGTCTGGCTCAACCCGGGCATCTACTCGCAGCACTTCGACTCGGGCAAGGGCTTGCGCAACAACAACATCGGCTTCGGTGCCGAAGTCATGCTGAGCAACGATCATGTGTTGATGGGCGGAAGCTTCATCAACAGCAATCGTGCAAGAACCCGCTTCGCCGCCTACGAATGGCGGCCCCTGCACTGGAAATTCTACGGCGCCGACGTGGGCGCGGGCATTGCGCTCGGCGCGTTCGACGGCTATCCGAACTATCGCAATGGCGGGTGGTTCGTCGCACCCCTGCCTATGCTGTCCGTCGAAGGCAGGTACCTGGGCGCGAATATCAGTCTCATCCCAACAGTCAAGAACCGATTCGACGGCGCCTTGGCGGTTCAGGTCAAGCTGCGGGTCTGGTGACCTGCCGCTGGTCGATGCCGGAGGCGGCGCTCGCCTGAGCTAGCGCGGCGGAGAACTGACGCTTCAGCGGGATCACCGCCCGGTCTGCGGTCCGGCAGTTGTCTTTTCAGCAGACGGCAAATGTGTGTGAGGAACGGAAGTTGCGCAGACTAGCCGCGATCGGGATCATCCTGGCCCTCGTCGCGTCGCCCTTGCGCGCTGGTCCGTTTGAGGATGGCGTGAAGTTCTACGAGGCCAGGGACTACGCGCGGGCTCTGCTTTCGTTTGGTCAGGCAGCAGCGCGGGACGATGCCGCGGCGCAAGCATTCCTGGGGGTCATGTACGCCGAAGGGCAGGGGGTGGAGCGGGACTACCGCCAGGCCATATCCTGGTATCAGAAAGCGTCGGCGCAAGGCAATGCGATCGCGCAATACAACCTGGGTTTGATGTATGCCGGGGGCAAAGGGCTGCCGCAGGATTACCGGCAGGCCGCGATGTGGCACGAGAAGGCGGCACTTCAGGGATACGCGCCGGCGCAATCCTACCTCGGGTTCATGTACTACAACGGTCAGGGGGTGGCGCTGGACTACCAGCAGGCCGCATTCTGGTGCGCGGAGGCGGCGGCGCGCGGGAACGCTGCGGCCCAATACAACCTCGGCTTGATGTATGCCAACGGGCAAGGTGTGCTGCAGGACCACAAGCTGGCGCTGTCATGGTATGAAAAGGCTGCGGCGCAGGGCGACGCCATGGCGCAATATAACCTGGGGCTGGCGTACGCCACCGGCCAGGGTGTGGCCGCCGACCATGCGCAAGCCCTGGCCTGGTACCAGCGCGCAGCGGAGCAGGGTTACGTGCGGGCACAGAACAACCTGGCGCTGATGTACGACAGCGGGCAAGGCGTGCCGCAGAATTACGAGAAGGCGGTCTTCTGGTACGAGAAAGCCGCTGCGCAGGGGGACGCGATCGCGCAATACAATCTGGGCCTGATGTACGCCAAAGGGCAGGGAATCAGGAAGGATTACGTCGAAGCCCACAAGTGGTGGAGTCTGGCCGAGGCGAGCGGCGACCGGTCCGCGGGCAAGAACCGTCGGGCGGTGGAAAAACTGATGACACCGGAACAAATCGCCGAAGCGCGCCGGCGCGCAGGCGAGCGGCGGGAAGTGCGCAGGTAGCGCGGCGCAAGCGGGCTCGGCGGCCGCCGTCCGCGCGCCATACGGCACTTGTTCGGGGCTGCGTGTTTGGAGTACAGTTTGGGTGCGCTAACGCACTTATCCCGGCGCGGATGGGCGGGGCCAGAAGCGGATAGCTGCGCGGCGCGAGGCGAAACCGATTACCTGAGGACAGTCAAGCTTAAGATTGCATGCGCTGCGGGGAACCGGTCCGCGGCTTTCTCCCTGAACCATCGCTATCCTTATGGAAATCGGCCCCGAAACGATACGCAGCATCGTTGAACGCCCTTTGAGCCAGTCGGAAATCGAAAGGCTGCTGCGCGGGCTGGATGACGCCGGGAAGGCGCAACTGCTGTTGCGCATGGCCGAGGCCGTGCGCCGCGCCTCGGCGGTCGCCGACATCGCCAACCGCGTCTCCGACAGCCTTTCGCTCGACGTGCTGTTTCCGCGGCTGATGGAGGTGGTCAGCAGTACGCTGAACGCCGATCGCAGCTCCCTTTTTCTGTACGACCCCGAAACCGGAGAACTGTACTCGCGCGTGATGCAGGGCAATGCCATGGGGGAAATCCGCTTTCCCAGCAGCCTCGGCATCGCGGGCTCGGTATTCACCAAGGGGGAGGCGGAAATCATTACGGCGGACGCCTATTCCAATTCCCGTTTCAACCAGGACGTGGACCGGCGTACCGGCTATCGCACCCGAAATATCCTGTGCGTCCCGATACGCAACAAAAGCCGCGAGGTGATCGGGGTCACCCAGGTACTGAACAAGCACGCCGGGGATTTCGACGCCGAAGATCAGAAGCTGCTCGAGGGGCTGTCGCAGCAGGCCGCCGCCGCGCTCGAGAACGCCTGCCTGTTCGAAAAAGTCGAGCGCCAGCAGCGCGAAGAGGCGATGCTGCTCGAAGTCGTCAGTTCGATCGCCTCGGAGATCCGCCTGGAGCCGCTGCTTGGCAAGATCCTGGCGGCGGCGATCCAGCTCCTCGATGCCGATCGCGGAACCCTGTTTTTGTACGATCCCAAGCGGCACGAGTTGTTTTCGCACGTGGCCGACGGCATCGAGAGCTCGGAGATCCGCTTTCCCGCGAATGCCGGCATCGCGGGCGAATGCTTCAGTTCGGGCAAGGTGATCAACATCCTGGACGCCTACCAGGACGCGCGATTCAACCCTGCGATCGACCGGAGCACCGGCTACCGGACGCGCAGCATGCTGTGCATGCCCATCGTGGCCAGGGCGGCGGGCGTCATCGGCGTGATGGAAATCCTCAATCGCAGGCTGGGCGCGTTCGGACCCGCCGACGAGCGGCGGCTGCAGGCTTTTTGCGCCGAGGCGGCGGTGTCGATACAGAACGCGCAGCTGTTTGAGGAGATCAACGCCGAGCGAAATTACAACGAATCGATCCTGCACAGCATGAACAACGCCGTGCTCACGCTCGATGCCGCCGGAATCCTGCGCAAGGTCAACGCATCCGCGGTACGCATTCTTCGCCGCGGGGCGGGGGAATTGGTCGGGCGCCCGCTGGGGGAGATTTTCGTCGGACGCAACGCCTGGGTGGCCGGGAGCCTGGACAAGGTGCGCGCCGCAGGCAAGACCGACATTACGGTGGATACCGACCTTTTCGTCGACGGCGCGCGAACGGCCTCGGTCGATCTCACCACCGTGCCCCTGGTCAGCATGAAAGACGAGCCGATCGGCTACATGCTGATGATGGAGGACATCACGCGCGAGAAGCGCCTGCGCAACACCCTGTCGCGCTATATGAGCAAGTCCGTGATGGATCAACTGCTCGCGAGCGGCGACGCAGTGCTCGGCGGCATCAACCGCGAGGTGAGCGTGCTGTTCTCGGATATTCGCGGCTTTACCTCCATCTCGGAGCGGCTCGGCGCCCAGGAAACCGTCGCCCTGCTGAATGAATACTTTACCGATATGGTCGACATCGTTTTCGCCCACCAGGGGGTGCTGGACAAATACATGGGCGACATGATCATGGCGGTATTCGGGTCCGTGCTGCAGCACACCGAGGACGCCGACAATGCGGTCACCGTAGGCAACCGGATGATGGCCGGGCTGCGCCTGCTGAACGACCGCCTCGCGGCGCGGGGGCGCGAGCCGATCAAGATCGGCGTGGGCATCAGCACCGGTGAGGTGGTGGCCGGCAACATAGGGTCGCCGAAGCGGCTGGAGTATACTGTCATCGGCAACCGCGTAAACATCGCCCACCGGCTGGAGGACGCGAACAAGTTCTACGGCACGTCGGTTCTGATCTGCAACCAGACCTACGAACGGATGAAAGACCGGTCCGAGGTGCGCGAGATCGATCTGATCCGCGTGCGCGGCATGGAAGAACCGGTCGCCATTTACGAGGCGATCGGGCACCATACCGAAGACTCCTTCCCGCGGCGGTCAGTTGCGGTGAAAGCTTTCGGCGAAGGTCTTTCGAGGTATCGCCGGCGCGAATGGAAGCATGCCGCACGCTGTTTCCAGGACGCGCTTGCCGCCAATCCGAATGATGGGCCGTCGCGCGTCTATCTCGAGCGTTGCGACATTTTCCGCAGTACACCGCCCGCGCCGGGATGGGACGGGGTGTGGTCGGTGCAAAGCAAGTATTGATATGGAACTAAAACAAATTCCGGTCGAAGAGTTGGAGTTCGGCATGTACGTGTCGAAGCTGGATCGTCCGTGGACGGAAACCCCTTTCATTTTTCAGGGTTTCATTCTGCGCACCGAGAAGCAAATCGACGTGATGAAAAAGTATTGCAAGCACGTGTTCGTCGATCCCGAGAAGGAGGACCGGGTCGAAGCGGCGGCGCACGTCGGCGGCTCGGCGGCCAGCATCCGCGGTACCACGGTGTACAAGGATAGCTCCAGTCTCGACGTCGAATTGCCGCTTGCTCGAAGCGCAATCTCGAATACGACCAGCGTGCTCAGGCAGATCAGTCGCGACGTGGAGGTCGGAGGCGTGGTCGACGGCGCCAAGGTGCGGCAGGCGGCATCCGACATCACCGAAAGCGTGGTGCGCAACCCCGATGCGGCGACCCTGCTGGTGCAGTTGCAGGAGAAGAGCGGCGAGACCTTCAACCGCGCGATCCACGTATCGGTGATGATGAGCATATTCGGCCGCTTTCTGCAGCTGCCGCGCGATAGCATCGAGAAACTGGGCTTGCTGGGTCTGCTGCAGGACTCGGGCAAGCTCAAACTGCCGACTGCGCTGCTCGAGAAGCGCGAGCCGCTCAGCGCGGAAGAGACGGCCTTGTACCAGACGCACGTGGACCACTCGGTGGAAATTCTGAGCAAGACACCGGGCCTGCCGAACGACCTGCCCGGGCTGGCCTCGCTGCATCACGAGAATTTCGACGGCTCCGGCTATCCGCGCGGGTTGCGCGGCGTGGCGATCGCGCTTCCGGGGATGATAGCCGCGATCGTCGACGCCTTCGACACCCTGGTCGCGCCGCCGCCGCAGGGGAAGCACATGTCGCCGTCGAACGCGCTCAACGTGATCTACAAGGGGCGCGGCACCCAGTTCCAGTCCGCCCTGGTCGAACAGTTCATCCAGTGCGTCGGCGTCTATCCGGTGGGCAGCGCGGTGGAGCTGAACACCGGCGAGGTCGGGATCGTGATCGCGCAGAACCCGCTGCGCCGCCTGCAGCCGCGCGTCATGGTGGTGAAGGACGCGAAAGGCTATGAGAACAAGCCTTACAAGATGCTCGATCTGGCCAAAGAACCCAAGGCCACGCCGGACGAGGTCTACCGGATACGCCACACGCTGGAGTATGACGCGATAAAAGTCGACCCGAGGGAACTGTTCCTTTGAGCCAGGCGGAAACAGCCGGGACCGAACCCGGCTCCGCCGCTCCGCTCCCTGCAGCGGAGCTTCCTTTTCTCGAACGGCTGCGCGTCTGCCTCGAGCGACGTCAGGCAGACGGGCAGAACCTGGCCTTGCTTCTCGTGGACTGCGGGGTGATCGGACAGATCGATGCCCTGTGGGGCTATCAGGTCGGCGATGCCGTGCGCACGCGGATCGCCGCCAGCCTGCGCGCCGAGGTGCTGCGGCCCGACGATTTCGTCGGCGAACTCGGGCGCGACGAGCTGGCCTGCGTGCTTTCCGTGGTGGAAGGATCGGAGCTGGCGCTGCTCGCTGCGGAGAAATCGCGGCGCATCATGAACGCGCCGCTGTGGCTGGGAGAGGCGGAAATCTACGCTTCGCCGTCGGTCGGGATCGCCATGTTTCCCGGGACGGCGGACAGCGCCGAATCGCTGCTGCGGCAGGCGCGGAGCGCCTGCGCCGCGGCCTCCGGCTCGACCAGTCACATCCTGCTTTACGACGAAGCGCAGAATTCGCGTACTTCGCACCTGATCGAGGATGGCCGGCTGCGTTCTGCGATCGCGGAAGACGCGCTGGAGCTGGTGTTTCAGCCGCAATACGATTTGCGCTTCGGCCAGATCATGGGCGTCGAAGCGATGTTGCGCTGGCGCGACGGCGGCCGCGACCTGGTGTCGATGCGCGATGCCATCGCCGCAGCGGAAGCCGGAGGGCTGGTCAGCAAAATGATCTCCTCGTTGTTGAACCGGGCGCTGCGCAATTGTTCCGAGTTCCGGCAGCGGGCGGGGCTGGACCTGCGCGTGGCCATCAATCTGCCGGCGCGTGCCTTGATGGAACCCGGGTTGACCGATCTGGTCGAACGCGCCTTGCGCACCTGGTCGCTGCGGCCGGGCCGGCTGATGCTGGAGATCGGCGACATGCCGGCGCTGCAGGAGTATGCGGACGCGCAGGCGGCGATCCTGCGCCTGCACGAGACCGGCGTGAAGCTGTCGATCGACGATGCCAGCGCACCCTTGTCGTCGCTGTTTTCGCTGGCGAGCCTGCCGTTTCAGGAGCTGAAAATAGACCTGTCGGTGGTGCAAGGCTGGACCGGCCAGGCGCGCGCGGAGAGCGTGCTGCAATCGCTGATCGCGCTGGTCCACAGTCTGAAACTCGATGTGGTCGCCACCGGGGTTGCGGACGAGGCGGCGGCGGCACGGCTGCTGGAACTGGGCTGCGATTTCATGCAGGCGAATTTCAAAGGTCCGCCCGTCGATCCCGAGGTCTTTGTCGACCGTTTCGCCGCCTGACTGAGCGCCGCGGCGCCGGCAAATGGCGCTTGCCGGGCGCTGCGTCCGTTGCTTCCCACCCGCTCGCGCATCCCGGGCTTGGCTTCCTTTGACCAAAATCAAACGCCGCTCGTGCGCAGCGCGTAACTTAGAGCGTGTTTCGGACCGAGGGGAGCCCCCCTCATGCAGTGAGCATAAGGCGTTGAGACCGACATGAATGCAGTACCGAGCCCGGTCGCACAAGCCGTTTCCGCCAGTGTCGCGCGCTATCGCGCCGATCCGCATTACATTCTGCAGATGCTGCGCGAAATCCAGGAGGCATGCGACTGGATTTCTCCCGAGGCGGTCGACCGGCTGCAGCAGGCGCTTGGCCTGCCGCGGACCAAGATAGAGGGTGTGGCCGGGTTCTACGCCTTTCTCTACACCCGGCCGCGCGGGCGCTACCGCATCCTGTTCAGCGACAACATCACCGACCGCATGCTCGGCAACATGGAGTTGCTGCGGCACATGTGCGAACAGCTGTGGATCGAGCGC
>JAJZUN010000074.1 GCA_021848555.1 Pseudomonadota bacterium
CGAGTAGTATCCATTCCTTTGACTTCAGGGCTTCATGCAAACTTAAATGGACTGACTGATCCTAATACTGGATTAAGGTCTCAATCCCTTTGACTTCAGGGCTTCATGCAAACAACGTAATCATGCCTACTAACGGAGAGTGGAAGTCTCAATCCCTTTGACTTCAGGGCTTCATGCAAACATCCACGTTAGGCAATGCTTCAAGTCTGTTTGGTCTCAATCCCTTTGACTTCAGGGCTTCATGCAAACGCCGTTGTAGCTCAGATGGTAGAGCGCCTGCCTGTCTCAATCCCTTTGACTTCAGGGCTTCATGCAAACCGCTTGGCGATAACAACAACAAACGGTAGCACCTGTCTCAATCCCTTTGACTTCAGGGCTTCATGCAAACGTACGAGGCATGGGAATATCACGGCGAACTCTCCGTCTCAATCCCTTTGACTTCAGGGCTTCATGCAAACATCGAGCTTGTGGTGACCGCTGGCTGGGTTACGGTCTCAATCCCTTTGACTTCAGGGCTTCATGCAAACCGATCTCTGGCGATTTCCTTCTTCACTCCAATGCGTTGCGAAGTGCAGTCGCGAACTTCTGCACCATTGGCGAGGGTATGAGTCATTCCGCGGGTAACAAGCGTGTAGCGACCGAGTCCGAACGCAGCTTCCTTACCTACGTGCAGCCATTCGCCAAGTTGCAGGAAAGGGACAAACGGGGTGAGAGGGCCGCTGATGGTCCAGTCGCCGACTACGCCACCGAGCGCCATTTTCTGCTGCTGGCGGCTGGAGAAGCGCGTCCAGTCTAGCCAAACGAGGTGTTTGCACTCTTGGACGGCGTTGCTCGCGGCGAGCAGCGGGGCGAAATCCTTGACTAGCGCGCCGTCCGCGTGGAATTCGGCGAGCAGGCTCGTGCGGCGTACCAGGGCCATCAGCAGCGTTCGTGCGTCGAGCTTTTCCGGCGGCAGGGCGTGGCCGTTTTTCTGCAAGCGCAGCGGCGTGATGAAACGCAGGGTGAGTTCGCCCGGTTCTGTCGTGTCGTTGTCGGCGGTGCGTAATGCAATGGCCTGCGCGTGCGGGGCGAGCGTGCCTGTGTCGGGTCGATGGATTTCGGTTTCTTGTGCTTCCCCGCAATGAATGACGCGCGCCAGTTCAGCAGTGCCGTCGCCGGGGCCTACGCCGCGCGCGAGCGCTCGCCGCCAGGCGAGGATGATCAGGGGCAGCTCGCGCAGCGCCCGTCCGACAAGGACCAGGTGAAAGGCGAATGCTTCACCGGTCTCGAGTTGGCGCGCGCCCCAGTCGGGCGGCTCGATCACATAGGGCACGGGAATCTGCGAGAATTTCTGCAGTGTATGCGCGGCCGGCGGCGGCGGGGCGAAGATCGCTGGGTAGGGGCAGGATGAGAGCAATGGGCAGCCGGTGCATTCCTTTTGTTTGGTCATGCACGCCAGCTTGCGCAGGGCGTGACCGAATGCACCGCGCAGCATGGAGCCGGCATAGTCGGGCAGGCGCACGGGGGTGCTCGCCTGCCATTCGAGGCGATAGCGGGCGAGGGGGAAGGTGGTGCTGTTGGTCATGAGGTACGCAAGGCGGAGAGCTTGAGCTTCTTGAGTTGATCCTTGTCGATCTTCTCGACTACCTTCGGCAGCCATTCAGCAATGGCGTCAGCAGCAGCGTGTTTTTCTTGCGCCGTCCAGTCGGCGCCTGCAAGCGCATCGCGGGCGAGATCGCGCGCGCGGCCATGGAATTCGGCGTTCAATTTTTCTCGGCCGCCACGCAGTTGCTCGGCGCGAACGGCGCATGCCGTCTTGAATTCCTCGATGCGGCGGAGGTTGGGCGACATGGCGGCGAGAGCGGCTCGTCGTGCGGCTTCGGCGTCCGCCTTGGCACGGGACGCGACTTCGGTCGCGTGCTTCTGCTTTTCGGCTTCGACTGCTGCGGCCGCGCGCTGCTGTTGCGCGTCCTCCAGCCGCAGCAACTGTTCGCGATGCACCTCGCACACGGGGCCGCTGCGGGCGGCGAGCTTGTGGCACAAATCATCCGCCCGATGGCGATGTGCGTCATCGCAGGCGTCGATCCAGATCCAGCCGAACGGCAGCAGGCCGTCGGTGCCGACTTTGGTTAGGCTGGCGAAGCGCTTTTCCGTCGTGTTGGGGCGGTAGTCGAAGGTCTGCTTGCCCTCAACGCGCGGGCCGAGAATCTTGATGTCGCGCACGCCATCGAGCGTGACCGACTCTGCGCCGGAGTGCCTGCCGACCCGCAGCAGGAAACCCTGGCGCGCGGCGATGAGCTCACCGAGTTCATTGGCCAGCAGATCTGAAACTAGGCTCTTCCATTCTGTGTCGATCGTCTTGCCGAGGACAGCGTCGCTGAGTTCGGCTTCGAGTTGCGGCTTGTAAAAGGCGTTGCATGCGTCGCACAGCGCGTTCCAGTTGATCTTACCTTTGATCCGGAGTTCGCCAAGAAAGGCGGCAGGAAGCGCGTCGGGGATGGTTTCGAGGAAGACCTTCAATTCCGGTGAGCCACCTTCACCGTCTCGCGGCTGACGCTTCTTCTTGCTGATCGCGTAGAGCACCCGGGTCGGCGGCGGAGTGCCATCATCTTCGGGGTGCGCGTCCGCAAGGCCAATATGACGGAAGGGGTCGTCCTCGAACTTGCCGGCGGAGTAGCCGAGCAGGTGCTCTTGCAGGCGGCGCGGTGCGCTCTTCCGATCGGTCTTGTCGCTGGCGGTGAGCGCTGTGCCGCGGTTGAGGTGGTTCAGCCACGCGGTGCGGATGCTGCCCTTGAGCGAACTACCGGGAAGATAGGGCACGTTGTCGAACGGACGGTAGGCGGTGCGGGCGATCGGGAACAGGTTGTAGGTGGCTTCGCCCGATGCGCCGCGCTGCGTGGGCTTGCCCGCACTCTTCTCGTATTCGCGCACGATCGCTTCGGCGACCGCTACCTGATGCCGCGCAAGGCCGGCAAAGCGCGTCGCGTTGTCGCGGAAAAATCGCTGCAGCGCGCCGATGGGTTCGGGTCTTTCCGCCAGCGTACCGAGTTGCTTGCGTTCGGATTCACTGAGGTCGGCGGCGAGATCGGCCGGGTAGAGGTCGTGCAGCAGACCGTCCGCGATGACGAAGTTGCTAGGTTCGTATACTTCGTCGCAGCCAATGTGGACGGGCGATAGCGTCGAAATAGAAATCGGGCAGGTGCTCATGATTGCGTCCGTTCCATTGCGATCCCCAGCACCGGCGCGTAGCCCTGTTGCACCGTGGCGGGCTCGGCCTTGGATAGTTTGCCGTCGCCACCCAGGCCTTGGCCCACGAACAAGCGCGGGGCGAAATTGCCCGCAGGCGCGAATACGGCGCCGGTGGCGGCCATGAGCACTGGCGTCTTGAACGGGTTGCCGGCGAGGGCATGGGCGTTGCCGTGGCGACCAAAGCGCGTGAGCACGCGCCAGTAGCTCTTGGTGCCAACGAAGCCCTGGCCTTGCGGTGCGCAGGGGGCGAGGGTCCACAAGGCATTGGCGTTGGCAGGCGTAGCGAGCGATGCGGGTTCGATTACCTCGACCGAGAATTTGCCCAGGCCGATGCTCGCATCGCGGCCAAAGCCGCTGGCGCCGATGGCGGCGAACAATCGGCCGCATTCGCCCGTCGTTACTAGGGTTTCATCGATTACGAGATAGACGTCGATCCGCTGCCCTGGCGCGTGAAACGTCTGCGCCATGCTGTAGGGCGCGAATGCGCCTTCGCCGGTAGTGCCGGTCAGACGGTTGAGCGTGTTGTGCGGCTGCGCCGTGGATTGCGGGGCTTTGCCTTTGCCATAACCGGTATCGTTGTCCACTGCGCTTGCCAGCAGGACATTCAGCGCTTCGCCAGCGCGGGCTGCGGGAATCCAGCGCTTCTTCTTCGCCGCCTTGCGTGCTGCCGGGTCCGGCTGCGGCTCGAACTGCTGCGGCAGCGTGGGCTTGGGCAGGTAGCCGGCGGGAAATCCGTCGGAGACGACGAGCCAGGGCTCACCTTGCGTGTAGCCATCCAGCCGGCGCGCGAGCTCGGCTTCGCCTTGCACTTCGCGCAGCGCCCAACAGCATTGGCCGAACAGCGTGTCGCCGGCTAGCGGGGTGCCCAGCGGCGTGGCGAGCGCCAGCGTGGCGCGGTGAAGTACGCGGGCCATTGCTTATGCAGCGGCGGCGAACGGCTTTATCTTGTCGAACCTGGCCTGGATGGATTCGCCGTCGAGCTTGAGGTCGGCAAACGCCACCTTGCCGTAGCCGCGCGATCCCGAACCGCCGAGGCTGTCGGCTTCAAGCAGTTTGAGGCCTAGAAGTAGCATATGCAACAGGTCTTCGCCGTCGATCACTTTGAGCGAGAGCCGGAAGTCGAATTCAGCGCCAGCGATAACGCGTTCGGTGAATCGCGGATGCTCCGCTACGCCATGGATGCGGTCGATGGTGTTTTCGCTCTTGACCTCGGTGGACAAGATATTGCGCGCCTGCACCTTCTTGAACCAGCCGGCATTGAGCGCGCAGTCCCAGAAGCCGAGACGCGTCGGGCCAATTATCTTGACGATGTCCTCGCAGTCCTTGCTCGGTGCGCCACCAAAGAGCTGGAGCAATTGTTTTCCTTGTTCGGCTGGCGTGTCCTTGTAATGTTTGAAGGAATACGGGTGGCCGTTTGTAGCCATGACCACGCCGAGTTGCCATTCGAGCAGCGAGCGTATCTTGCCCTTGAGCGTGGAACCGGGGATGTAAGGCTGGCCGTCGAGCGGATTCTTCGCCACCGGATTGTCCGTGCCGCCGATGCGCATTTCGGTGTCGCCGGCGCCGATATGCAGGCCGGTTTTCAGGACGAGGGTGCCGGTAAGTTGCTTGATGTGCGTGAGTTGCATGGAAAGTCCTTCCTTCAGGCGGCGATTCGGTCAGCAGGCAGTGGAAGTTGAAAGCGGCCCTCGATGACGCCGCGCACGGTGATGTCTTCATCGATCTCCTCCCAGCGCAGCGCAGCGCCGGAGACCCGCAAGGTAACCGCCGCCAGTTGTTCGTCGCTCGCCGCATGCAGTCGCCGGAAACGGTCGGCAGGGAAGCCGATCTGGCGGCCGTCAGTGAGTTCGACAAAAACCATCCGTCCAGCCGTCCAGGCACGAACGGCGCGGTAATCGAGTTCATTGGGGGAAGTATTCATGCCATTTCTCCAGGAAGAAATCTTCTCGTTCGACAATTACCGCTTCAATGCGGCGCATTTCGGCCGGTTTCACATTTTCGCTGCGCGCCAGCCGCACCGGCGACAGCCAGAACTTGCATTCGCCATCGGCGGTGGCGACGTGAATGTGCGGCGGCTCGGAACCTTCGTCCGAATAGAAGTGAAACCGCCAGCCAAACAGACGCAGTACGGTTGGCATGTCACCCCCGCAGCGCCTTCAGAAAGCCGAGCACCGCTTCGAAGTGCAGGCGGAAGTGGTCGAGCGCCTTGGCGCTGGTCGTCGATTTGATGCATTCGCGGAACCAGGCTTCGAATTGTTCGTCGACGAGCTTGCGCCCTTTGGCGTAGGCAACCTTCGCGTTGAGCATTTTGATGAAAGCTTCGTACAGTTTGAACTTCGCATCGTCGCCTTCGATTCGCTCCTGCCAGCCGACGAGTTCGTCGTAGAAGCGACGAATTTGGGTGGTCTTGTTCATGTGTCCGGGCGCCTGGTTTAGCTTGTTGGCTACTGCCTCGGCTTCGCCATTGAATAACTCCGCGGCAGGGGGAATGGTGGCTAGGTTGATGGGCATCGTTAATCTCCTTGGCGAAATTCTGGATGATTGTGGTTTGAATGTCACGTTCGGCAAGCTTGCCGCCTCAATCGCGCTGCCGGTAAAGCAGGACGGAAAGCGGCAGGCGGTAGGCACCCTTGTAGATGCTCAGTGCCCCGCCGATTTCACGGATGGCGTCATCGAGCAGGCGCTGGCGGCGTTCGCGGGCATCATCGTCACCGCACACGCGATCGCGAAAGAAGCGAGCCAAGCGGTAATGCAGTTGCGAGCGCCAGATGGCGTCCTCCGGGCGTTGGCTCTCGGAGCGGTCGGCCAGTTGGAGGAGCGAGTACGTCAGTCCGGTCGAAAACCCCGCGCCCTGGCTCTCGGCTCTTGCCATCAAGGCTTCCAGCGCAG
This sequence comes from Pseudomonadota bacterium, assembly GCA_021848555.1. The sequence goes on from JAJZUN010000074.1 coordinate 6,118, forward strand.
CGCGGCGCTCGCCCATGAGCGCCTGCCAGTCGGCCCAGCCGACGCTGTGGCTCCACAGGGTGACGGCGTTCTTTTTCTTGCCTTGCGTATCGAAGTGTTTGGCCGAATCGAGCGCGCGTTCGGCGCCGCGCGCAAGCTGTCGCACCGGCGTTTGCGGCTGGGTCATGACGATGCCGGCGGAGAAGGTGATGCGGTCGTTAGCCACATACGCGGCGAATTTCTCGCGCAGCGCCGAGGCGAGGGCGAGCGTCGATTCCCACGGGCCGATAAGGAAAAAGTCGTCGCCACCGGCGAATACGGTATAGGTATTGCGAAACCGAGCGACGCCGTTCGTATCCTTGCCGTGCTCGCAAAACCACGGTAGCCACAGCGCGTAGAAAGCGTTGACCTGCCGGGAAAGCGAGACCATCTTGGCGAAGGTGGGCTTGTCCAGTCCCTGCTGGAACAGCGCGCCGAGGTCGTCGATGTCGCCCTTGACGGTGACGAGTGCGATTTCGCCTTGGTACTTTTGCATTCCACGCAAATCGCGTCCATCTTCAGCGGCCAGAACATGCAGCGTCTTGATCTTCCCCGCCTCAGCCTCGCCAATATGGTCCAGCCTCAGGCGATCGTACTTGCCGTCCGCCTTGAGCACGAGGTCTTCGTTCGACCATGCTGGGACGTAGGCATTGACGAAGCGGCGCGCGTAGCCGCGCCAGAGCGCTCCGTCGGCATCGGGCGCGTCGAAGTCCCAGACGCGGACTACTTGTCCGCTGCGCGCGAGTTCGCCGTACTTGCCGGAGGCTTCGGCCTCGGGTACGAAGGCGAGGTGGTAGCCGAAGTAGTCGAGGCCGAGCACATTGAGGCTACCCGCCTCCCGGGCGACCAGGATTCGGGCGCGCTTGGTGAGTTCCTCGCCGATGCGGATCTGGTCGTCGGCCAGAGCGCAAAGCGCATACTGACTGGCGCCATCGCCACGCGTTCGCGTCGCCGGGTGCTTGCCGTTGATTTCACAGACGCCGAGTGTGTTGTCGAAGGAATCGAGGAAACCATCGAAAGCCGCCGTAGCATCGCTGCCGCACAGGTCGAAGCGCTGGTGCTTGGCAGCGTCAAGCGCTTCGAACAGCCGCTTGGTCAGTTCGCCGAAGCGCCCTGCCGCAAAGTCGTTGCACGAGGCGGCGGTGGTGGCGATGCCGACGCCGATCTCGCCGTAAGTGTGTGCCAGGCACCAGTCATTGAACTCCTTGCGGCGGCGGGCGACGGCTGCCCGCGCTGATTCCGTATTGGGAGCGACGATCAGGAACTTGCCGGCGGCGTTGACAATTTGCGAGGTCGAAGGTAGTTCGAGCGCTTCGAGAAGCTTCAGGGCTGCGCATTCGGCAAGTATTGAAACCTGGAAGGAGCGGCCGCGCAGCAGCTTGTGGGCATGCTTTTGCGTCTGCCCACCCTCGGTGAAGATGAAGTCCTGGATGCCGAAGAAGTCCCCTTGCACGAGCAGGAACTTTGGCTCATTCCATCCTCCGCGCACGGCGGCAACTGTCTCCATGTCGCTCTCGGTGTGCCAGCGCCAGAGCGCGGTGGCAAGCGCGGCCGTGGCTTTGCTGTGGTCGTAGAGCGAGACCTCGGGCTTGACGCCGAAGGCAGTAGCGGCGGGAATCGCGCCCGTGATCGTCAGCCAAAGGCTGTCGAAATGATCGAGCCAGAGCGCCAGGTTAGGAACGTGCGATTGCGGGATGCGCGCGAGCCCCTCCAGCAGGGCGTCCCACAGCGCGTGGTATTCGACTTTGGCAGCGGCGTTGTCGCGTGGCGTGCAGGCTTGCGCGCGCTGCGGGAACAGGCTCTCGGGCGAGAGCGGCTTGAGCGGGTAACGCCACGCCAGTTCGCCTTCTTCAACGTTTTTTTTGCCGATCTGCTCGAACAGTGTCAGCAGGCGGGCACAATAGTGGTTATCGCGTTCCCTTTTGTCGTTGTACTTGCTGTCGAACTTGTCGCGCTCGAAACCGGAGGCGACCCGGTCGGCGGTGGCGACGATCCATTGCAGAAAGGTGTCGGGGCGGTGGTGTGCACTCGCGGCGTTGATCGCCGAGTCGGTCGCGTTGCCGTCGTCGCCAGAATAAAAAGGCGGACAGTCGCGACGCAGATCGGGGAAATGGCCGGTCGCTTCGAGCATGTCCCAGGCGATGCCCGTGTAAGCGGCGTGGACATGCGAGTGATAGCCGCCATCGGCATGCCACGGACAGTAGAGCGTCTTGTGGGCGTCCAGTCTTCCGGCGTGGTCGATTCCGGCACGTTCAGCCAGTTTGCCGATGTCGTGCAGAAACGCGGCGAGGGCAACGCGTGTCGACGGATCGCTAAAGTTCATGATTTGCACGGACGATTGACGTTGACGCAGCATAATCCCTTAGGCATGCAGCGGCAACGTCGGCAAGCTTGCCGGCGAGCAAGAGCCTTTTCACCGTAAAATGACAACATGAAGCGTATCGTCATCCTGATCTCAGGCCGCGGCAGCAATATGCAGGCCATGGTCGAAGCCGGCCTGCCGGTGGCGGCGGTGATCAGCAACCGTGCCGACGCGCCCGGCCTCGAATATGCCGCCGGGCGCGGCATCGCCACGGCCGTCGTGTCCCACCGCGACTACGCCACGCGCGAGGACTTCGATGCGGCGCTGGCGCAGGCGATCGACGGTTTCCGCCCCGATCTGGTGGCGCTGGCCGGCTTCATGCGCATACTCACTCCGGGATTCGTGTCGCGCTATCAGGGCCGCATGCTCAACATCCATCCCTCGCTGCTGCCCGCGTTCCCCGGGCTGGACACCCATGCCAGGGCGCTCGCCGCGGGGGTCAAGCTGCACGGCTGCACGGTGCATTTCGTCACGGCCGAACTCGATCACGGCCCTATCATCATCCAGGCGGCGGTGCCGGTTCTTGCGCACGATGACGAAGCAAAACTGGCTGCGCGCGTGCTGGCCGAGGAGCACCGCATCTACCCGCAGGCCGCGCGCTGGTTCCTCGAAGCACAACTGGTCATCGACGGCGGGGTGGTGCGCGTTAAGGGGGATCATCCCCAGCAGTTGTACGCGCCGTGACCAAGATCTCCGCTTTTTTCGCCGCTTGCATCTTTGCTGCCGGCGCAAGCGCCGCGCAGCCGCCGCACAAAGTGACCCTGAGCTACGATCTGAGCTACAACGGCGTGGTCGCGGCCGAGCTGACCGAGGTGCTCGAGCACGACGGCAGGCGCTTTTCGCTGCGCTCCGAAGGCCGCGGCGTAGGCATAGGGGCGCTGTTGTATCGCGGCGCGGCCAGGCGCGCCTGCCGCGGCGAGGTGACGGGCAACGGCCTGCGGCCGCTGGAATTCCGCGACCAGCGCGGGGACAAACCGCCTGCCGTGGCCAGATTCGACTGGGCCGGAAAAGCCCTGACGCAGGAACACGACGGCAAGAGCGAAACCACGAACATGGTGCTGCCGCTGCAGGACCGGCTGAGCTTTCTCTACAACTTCGCGTTTCAGGCGGCGCCGGATCTCAGGCAGGGCAAGGAAATCAGCATTACCCTGACC
>JAJZUN010000075.1 GCA_021848555.1 Pseudomonadota bacterium
ATCTGGTGGCGCCGGACTGACGCCGCGCGCCATCGCACGCGTTCTAACCTGCGGTGTTCTCCGTGAGGTCGATGCGCACGCTTTCGCGCTTGAGCGTGGCGAGTACGGCGCGGGCATAGGCCTCGGCCCAAACAATGTCGCCGGCGAAGCGTTTCTCGCCTGCCTCGCGCGCGACTTCCAGAACCTTGTCCAGCACGAGCACTTTTCCAACCAGGCTCCTGGGCGCGCAGCCCAATTCCTCGAATTGCTGCGACAACCACAGGTCGCCTTCCTGTGCCGTCGGCAAAGGCTGATCGCCGGCAGTAAGCCTCAATTCGTATTCGCGATCCCGGGCAAACGCTACGATGACGATACCTCGCATTTGGTCTACTCCTCTTTAGAATGCATCACGAAATGAGGGGATCCCGCTTGCAACGGAAGGGCTCCGCTCCGCCCTTTGCCCCTCTTGTTCCTTCGAATCAAGGACTGTTTTTGGAATTCTGACATGGACTGTCATCGCTGCCAGGCTCATTTTACTGCACGGCCGGGCCTGCCGTAGTCGAAGAAGATTTCATCAGCCGGCCAACGCGCGGGATTACTGCGGCTTGCGCGTTCTAGCTTCGCCTGATGCATCAGCCAGCCGGCGAAGTCCTTCACCTGCGGCTGTCCGGCTGCCTCGGCTGAGGTAATCAGGTAGTACGCTCGCGAGGATTCGAATTTCCTCGGGAGCGGCGCAATCAGCTTGCCTTGCTTGATCAATTGTCTCACCAGCGGGGTCGTGCCCAGCGCCACACCCTGGCCGTCGATCGCCGCCTGGATCGTCTGATCGTATTGGCTGAAGCGCAGAGCCCCCGCCGGTTTCAGGCCTTGCAGCTGCATCACCTCGAGCCACACGGTCCAACTGAGCCACGGCGTAACGCCGTCCGGCCGCTCGTAGTGCAGCAACACATGGTGGCGCAGGTCTTCGGGTCGGGCGAGCGGCGCCGCTGCGGTGACCGACTTCGGACTGCAGACCGGCAGCACCACCTCGCCGAATAGCCTGATCGCGCCCCGCGGGGCCGCCTTGGCCGTGCAATAGCGTACCGCGAGTTCTATGCCTTCGCGCTCCAGGTCGAGCATCGTGTTGTTGGCGGCGATGCGAATATCGATATCGGGTCTCTGGCTGCGGAAATCCGCCAGCCGCGGTATCAGCCACAAGGAGGTGAAGCCGATGGTCGCGGTCACGGTGAGCGTGCGCCCGGCGCCGCGCTCCCTGATCCTGCTTGCGGCATCGGAGAGTTGCCGCAGCGCCTGCGCCGTGGCGCGGTAGAGCTCGTGCCCCGCTTCGGTCAACTGCAGCGCGCGGTGGCGGCGCACGAATAGCGCGGCGCCGAGATGGTCTTCGATGGTCTTCACCTGACGGCTCACGGCAGACTGGGTGATGAACAATTCCAGCGCTGCCCGGGTGAAGCTCAGGTTGCGCGCAGCCGCTTCGAATCCCCGCAGCAGGTCGAGCGAGGGCAGATTGCGGCTTGTTTTAGCCATTCCTTAAACTCATGCGAACGATTCTCAAATGTCGTTTGAGCGAAACTCCAAGCGCTCACATAATCGATTCCGACGCCTGCAGACAAAACCGAATGGGATCCACGGGCGTCGAACCCGTCTTATTTTGCCATGATTCAAACGCATGTCACAAGGAGATCAGCATGAACCTCGAACTCAATCAGGACAGCCTTTGCCTGCAGCCGAAACAGCTGGTGAAAGTGCGCGGCGGCCGTGGACATTCCGTGGTCTGCCACCGCGGCAGCGTGTGGGTGACGCAGCAAGGCGACCCGCGCGACATCGTTCTGACCGCGGGCGAGGCGTTCACCCTCGACCGCGGGGGCGTGGCGCTGCTGCAGGCGCTCGGGCCGGGTGCGATCCGCATCGGGCAGGCGCAAGCGCAGACCCGCGCCGGCAGGCTGAGCGCCTTGTTGAAGGCTGCCCTGTCCGGCGCAGGGAGCGCGCGCGCCGCGGCAGGGATCTAGGGCGAGGACGCCATGATGGCCACCGCGACATACCCGATCGGCGCTTGCGCGCCGCAGCGCTACCCCGCGCATCTCGTTGCATCCCGGCGCCTGGCCGACGGCACGGCGATCGTCATCCGGCCGATCCAGCCGGAGGACGATGCCATCGAAAGGGCATTTATCAGCGGCTTGTCGAGCGATACACGCTACAACCGGCTGCTCGGCGCCAGAAAGCTGACGCCGGAGGAGATTCGGCGCCTGACGCGCATCGACTACGCACAGGAAATGGCTTTCGTCGCCGTCACCGGCCAGGGCGCGCAGCTGCGCCTGCTCGGCGTCGCGCGCTATGTCAGAGACGCTGACGCGGCTGCAGAATTCGCCGTGGTGGTGGCGGACGCCTGGCAGCGCAAAGGCCTGGGCACCGTGCTGCTGAATGCGCCTGTGCGTCCCGGTCAGGGCGCTTGTAGCTGGTGAATCGCACAACGCACCGGGCAGACGCAAAACCGGGCTCCGCCGAAATCCAGATGGTAGGGGCACTGGGGCCAGTCCGCAGTGCTCACGCAGAGGACGTTGTTGCCGTGAACCGTCTCTACGTCGCACATCGGGTTGTCGCCGCAGCGCCCTGACTCCAGGCAGGAGAAGCCGTGGCTGCACTTGATGGCCTGCTCGCGGATTGCCGCGGGAACGTCGAACACTCTTTGTATTCCCCCTCGCCAGACTCTCCGAATCTTGGTCCTCTTCCAGCGGGGTATATTGACAAATGTCAGATTCGCTGCGGAGCCGCAGCCGGGACTGCGGCCGCCGTCCCTGGCGGTTGAACGTTCAGGCAGCTTGCGGGCTGGGGACCGCGGACGCTTTGCGTATGCTTTGCTCGTCGGGCAACTGCCAGGTGATCAGCAGCGAGCAGATGGCGACCGCGCCCAGCACCAGCAGGGCAGCGCCAAAACCAGCCGCCTTGACCGCCGGGCCCAGCGCCCAGACCGCCGCCGAACTTACGCTGAAGGAAACCGCCAGTCGCATGCCGCTTACGCGTGACCGGATGCTGTCGTCGACGAAGCGCGCGATGATCGCGTCGGTGAACGGGATCGAGCCGAAAACCAGCACCATGAAAAGAACCATCGCCGCGTATAGCGTCCAGCCCTGGCTGAACGCGGCGAGCAGGAAAACCGGGCCCTGGCAGGCGATGATGCCCAGCATCACGTTGCGTATCGGAAAGCGGTCTATCAGGCGCCCGACGGCGAGTTGCGACACCGAGGACAGGGCGTACACCACCGCGAGCAGCATGCCGAGCAAGGCCGGTTGTTCCATCAGTATCGGCAAGCGCGCCTTGAGCAGCTCGCCGTTGCCGTTGGTGGTGAAATTGAACAGGATGCTGGTCGTGATGGCCAGCATGGTCATGACCAGGAATACCCGGTTTCGCGTGGCGCTCGGGAGTTCGATCTGCCTGACCGCTTGTTTTCCGGGGGCGCCCTGCTCGGCCGGCGCGATTCTCATGAACAGCAGGCCGCAGCCTATCGATACGAGGCCGGGCACGACGAAGGCCGTCCTCCAGTTCGCGTACTGAATCAGGAATCCGGTCGAAATGGCGGCGGCGGCAATGCCCAGATTGCCGGCCATGCCGTTGATCCCTATGGTGATGCCGGGTTTGCGCGCCTGCCGCAGCAGCATCGGAATGCCCACCGGATGGTAGATCGATGCAAACGTGCCCATCAAGCCCAGCGCCAGCGCCAGCTGCCAGACGTTCTGGGTCAGGGCAATCAGCAGCGCCGAGCCTCCCATGCCGAAGAAGAATACCAGCATCATCGCGCGCCGGCCCCAAAGATCTCCGAGGCGGCCCGAAGGGAAGGAACCGATGCCGAACATCAGGAAGGCGCCGGTGGTGTAAGGCATGAGGTCTTCCCAGCGCCCGACGCCGAAATCGTGCGCGATGGCCGATACCGCGGTCGCGAAGACCAGCAGCATCAGATGATCGATCGCATGGGCGAGGTTCAGCAGCAGCGAGGTAATGCGCCAGCGCATCGAGGCTTCCGGCGATACGGGGCCACAAGTTTAACTCGGAATGGCGCTCGCCTGCGGCGACCGCCGCGCCGCTACCAGCGCGGCAGCTGCGGGCCGAGCAGGGCGCCGGCGCGCAGTGGCTTGTGACTTGCAATCGTTGGATCGAAGCCTTCGGTTACAGTGGGAACCAAATTGGATTAAATCTATCCAACCGGCTGGCGAATTGTGCATCAGGGTGTAACGGTTCACCAGAGTTCACCGAACTAGCTGTCACAATACGCATAATGTGTATCGTGGCCACGACAACGCACCCGGCCCGCGCGCCTGCCGGCGCAGGTAAGGGCTGATGCATTGGCGTCAGCGTCATTTTTCTCCGGAGGTTGTCATGGATCGTCGTCGCTCGCTGAAATGGCTGTTTGGTTTGTCTACCCTGCCGATATTCAACGCCGGCTCCGCGCTGGCAAAAGACGCCGCCGGTCCGATGTTGCGCAAGTCGAAAGCCGAATGGGCTTCCCTGTTGCCGCAGCAGGCTTATCGCGTTTTGTTCGAGGAAGACACGGAACGTCCCGGTTCCAGCCCCCTGAACCAGGAAAAACGTGACGGCACTTTTGTCTGTGCCGCCTGCAACCTGCCTTTGTTCGACAGCAGCAAGAAATACGAAAGCGGCACCGGCTGGCCGAGCTTCTGGCAGTCTTTGCCGGGCGCCGTGGCCACCAGGACCGATTACCTGCTGATCTATCCGCGCACGGAGTATCACTGCATGCGTTGCGGCGGGCATCAGAGCCATGTTTTCGACGACGGTCCGCAACCGACGGGCAAGCGCTATTGCAACAACGGCGTCGCGCTGCGATTGGGTCCGCGGGCGGCCAAACTGCCGGAACTGCGCACATGAAGTTCAGCCGGGGATGGGCCGGCTTCACCGCCGGCGCAATGCTGCTGCTAGTCGGTATGGGCATCGCGGCCGGCGCGCAGCCGGCGAAACCGGTGGCCGGACCGACTGCGGCGGCCACCGCCATTTTCGCAGGCGGCTGCTTCTGGTGCCTGGAGGCGGATTTTGACAAATTGCCGGGTGTAATTGCAACGGAATCCGGCTACACCGGGGGAAAGACGCCCAATCCCAGCTACCAGCAGGTCAGTGCGGGCGGCACCGGGCATACCGAGGCGGTGCGCGTGAGCTATGACCCGGCGAAAGTGAGCTATGCGCAACTGGTGGAGTATTTCTGGCGTCATATCGATCCGACGGTGAAGGACAGGCAATTCTGCGACATTGGCACGCAGTATCGCAGCGGCATCTACTGGCAGAACGAGGCCGAACGCAAAATCGCCGAAGCCAGCCGCGACGCCTTGCTGAAAAGCGGCAAGCTGAAGCAGGTGCTTACGGAAATCACCGCCGCCTCGGCGTTCTACCCGGCCGAGGAATACCACCAGGACTACTATCTCAAGAACCCGATACGCTACGCCTATTATCGTAGAGGCTGCGGCAGGGATGCCCGGGTGCAGGAAATCTGGGACGGCAAGTAAACGCGCTGCCGCCCCGGCCGGGACGGCAGCGCCCGCAACACGCCCTCGCCGGCTCGGCTATCATGAGTGCAGGCCAATTCCCGGACAAGGGGTCTGCGATGAGCCACAAGCACGAACACCTGATCGAGTCCATCTTTCGCGACCCGATCACCGCCAACCTCCACTGGCGCGAAGTGGAGTCGCTGCTGCATCATCTCGGCGCCGAGATAGAGTCGTTGTCGGGCGCGCGCCTGCGGGTGAAACTCAACGGCCATGAAGACGTCTTGCACCGCCCGCATCACGGCAATACGCTGGATCGTTCGGCGATCAAGATCCTGCGCGAGTATCTGGCCCGTGCCCGGGTTACGCCGTCGTTGTTTGCGGCGGGCAAACCCGGCGGCAAGGATGCCTAACCTGTTTGCCGATCTGCGCCCGAACCCCGGCGCGGAGCAGGCGCTCGAGCTGCTGTCCCGCCCGGGAATGAGGATAGAGCGCATCGTTTCCACCGGGCAGGCGAGCCCGCCGGGGTTCTGGTACGACCAGCCGCAGGCGGAGTGGGTACTGCTGCTGCGGGGCGAGGCCAGCCTCGCCTTCGAGGACGAGCCTGCGCCGCGCTTGATGAAAGCGGGTGATTTCGTCGATATCGCGGCGCATCGCCGGCACCGGGTGGAATCCACCGCCGCGCTTACCCTGTGGCTGGCAGTGCATTACGACCGAAGGGAGTCCTAGCGACGACTGAAAGGAGTCCCCGGAGGGGGCGGCTGGCGTGCGCCGTAGCCGAGTTCGGGCGGGATGGTCAGTTTCCTTTTGCCGCCCACCAGCATGCCCTGCACGCCCTCATCCCAGCCGCGGATGACCTGGCCCGCACCCAGTCGAAACACGAAAGGTTCGTTGCGGTCCTTGCTGGAGTCGAATTTGCTGCCGCTGGTGAGCCAGCCGGTGTAGTGCACGCTGACGCTCTGGCCGGCGGCTGCAACGGCGCCGGCGCCCGGCGCAAGGTCCTCGATGGTCAAACCGCTGCTGGTCTTGCTGATCGACATGGCTGCCTCTGCTTAAGAAAGCGCCATTGTAGTGCCTGGCCGCCCGGCCGTCCCGGGGTCTCAGCCGTCGAACTCGACCCGGTTGCGTCCGCCTTCCTTGGCCCGATACAGTGCCGTGTCGGCACGCGCGATCAGGGTTTCGCCGCTATCGCCGTCGTGGTGGAAGGCGGCGACGCCCACGCTGATGGTGAGCGCAAGCGAAACGCCGGCCGCGCCCAGGTCCACCGGTGTCGCAGCAACCGCCCGGCGCAGCTTTTCGCCGATGGCCGCAAGCGCCTGCGGCTGCGTTTCGGGCAGGATCAGCATGAACTCTTCACCGCCGTAGCGCACCGCAGTATCGGCTTTGCGCACGCAGGCCGCGATGCGCCGGCTTACCTCCTTCAGCACGGCATCGCCCGCCGGATGTCCGTGGGTGTCGTTGACCCGCTTGAAATGGTCGATGTCGCACATGAGGAGCCCGAGGCCGGATTTGTAGCGCAGTGCCGCGTACACGGCCTCCTCGAGCCGGATCAGCCCGTAGCGCTTGTTCTTCAGCCGCGTAAGTCCGTCGGTGATGGCGCCGGTGTAGTTGCGCGAATTGATCGCGGCGAGCGTCAAATGCACGCCCAGGTTTTCCAGCAGATCTTCTCCCGCCCGGATTTCGGCCGGGATGCCGGTACAAACGAGCAGTCCTACCAGTCGCGTATTCGCGATCACCGGCAGCGCAAAGCTCAGGCCGCCCGTATCGCGCGTCGACTGCAGCTTCTGCGTGCGGCAGGCATCGACGACAACTTGTGCCGGTATGCCGGCGAGCAACAGACGCAATTGCTCGGTGTCGGCGCCGAGTATCTTTTCCAGTTCGCCCTCTCCGCTTGCCGCTCTTGCTTCACGGCCGATCCCGCCCGCGCTGCAGATCCAGGCGCTGTCCCCGGATTCGAGAAAGAAGGCGATGTGCCTCGGGCGCAGTTTTTCCAGCAGCACGCGCAATACGCCAGCGGCGACGTCGCCGGTCTCCAGATTCTTCGAAGCCTCGACCACCAGCGTATAGAGCAGATCGGACTCCGTACGCGCGGCTTCGATGCGTGCCACCTGATCTTGGACGCGCTCCGCCATGTGATTGAAATCGCGCGCGAGCAGGGTGAGTTCGTTTCTTCCCACCACGTCAGCGCGCGCCGCGAGGTCGCCGGATGCCAGGCGATTGGCCGAACGCGCGATGGCGTGGACCGAGCGCATCACCAGCAGCCTGAACAGCAGCGCCGTGAGCGCCATTACCAGGACCCCGGCGACCAGGCCCATCACCAGCATGTCATCGCGCCGTTGCGCGGCCTCGCGTTCCAGCGGCCACAGGTCGTAATCCAGGGAGACGAAAGCGCGCGCGGTTTCCTTTTCCTTATGACAGCTCAGGCAGGCCCGCGAAAACGGAATGGCATTGATGACACGCAGCCACCTGGTCCCGTCATCGGCGGTTACCGTGGCAATTGCCGGAAAATCGCCAGGCCGGGTGCTGTCGCAACTCGGGCAATCCGGATTGTCCTTGACCTGGATGCGGGTGCCGATCGCATTGCGGTCGGAGGCGGCTTTGACAGCACCGTCGCGGGTGAATATCCTGATGTTGCCAGTATCGGTGACGTTGCGATACTGCGCGGCCTCGGCGGAAATCGCGTCCCATACTTCCTGTCCGCCTCCGGCGACCATGAGCTCGGCGAGATCGGTGGCAATCACCAGGCTTTCGTTTCTTGCCGCGATGACATGCTGTTCGGTGAGCAGTTGTTCCTGCTTGTTCTTGAACAGCAGAAATCCGAGCGCGAGGGCCGCCCAGGTTATCAGCAGCACGCCCAGACCGAGCCGGACCGGAACGCGGTTCCACGGCCGCACCCTGAGTTTGACTCCGAAGTCTTGAGTCTTCACTGCTGTCCCCTGGGGTTAAGCACGTCCGCTGGAAGCGGCCGCAATGGCCGTGCGACCGCGACCGAAATTTCTCGCTGCCATCTTGATTGCCAGTTTAGCACCACCGTGCGCCGCCGCAGGAGGCGCAGGTACGAGGCTGGGCGCGCGGCACTGCTATAATTCCGTGACCCGCCGCTGCCTCCGAATTCAAGGCGAACACGGGGCCAGGACACCTGCCTCAATGGAACACTACGACATTGCCATCATCGGCGGCGGCATCAACGGCGCGGGCGTCGCGCGCGATGCCGCCGGTCGCGGACTCAAAGTGCTGCTCGCCGAGCAGAACGATTTCGCCTCGGCCACCTCCTCGGCCAGCACCAAACTGATCCATGGCGGGCTGCGCTACCTCGAATACTACGAGTTCCGTCTGGTGTCGGAGTCCCTGGCCGAGCGCGAAGTGATGCTGACTATCGCGCCGCACATCATCTGGCCGCTGGAGTTTGTGCTGCCGCACGAAACGCATCTGCGCCCGGCGTGGATGATCCGCGCCGGCCTGTTCCTCTACGATCATATAGGCGGCCGTACCAGCCTGCCCAAGTCGCGCAGCGTAAGGCTCACGCAGGAAGGGCACGGCGCCGGCCTGAAACCGGCATTCGGCCGGGGTTTTTCCTATTACGATGCCTGGGTGGACGACGCGCGCCTGGTGGTGTTGACGCTTTCCTCGGCGCGCGCCCACGGCGCGACGGTGCTCTCGCGCACGCGCTGCACCGGCGCCAGGCGCGAGGGCGATTCCTGGCGCGTGGCGCTGCGCGATGAGGCAAGCGGCCGGGGAAGCGAAGTGCGTGCGCGCATCCTGGTGAATGCAGCCGGCCCCTGGGTGAAGGACCTGCTAGAGCGGGAACTGAACGTCGAGTCCCCCGGCAAGGTGCGCCTGGTGAAAGGCAGCCATATCGTGGTGCCGCGCATTCACGACCGGCGCCACGCCTATATTCTGCAGAATCCGGACCGGCGTGTGGTGTTCATGATTCCGTATGAGCGTGAATTCACCCTGATAGGCACCACCGACGTGCAGGTCACGCAGCAGGATCTCCCGGCCGCGATCTCGGCCGACGAGCTCGGCTACCTGTGCGCGGCGGCGAGCCGCTACAGCGCGCGCGCGATCACCGCGGAACAGGTGGTCTGGAGCTACAGCGGCGTGCGGCCGCTGTACGACGACGGCAAGGCGGATCCCTCGGCCATCACCCAGATC
>JAJZUN010000076.1 GCA_021848555.1 Pseudomonadota bacterium
TGTCGTGGGTCAGCGTACCGGTTTTGTCCAGAGCGACGGCCTTGATGAGCCGGCCATTCTCGAGGTGCACACCCCCCTTGACCAGAAGGCCGCGCCGCGCGGCCGACGCAAGCCCGCTCACCACCGTGACGGGGGTGGAGATCACCAGCGCGCAAGGGCAGGCGATCACGAGCATGACCAGCGCCTTGTAGAACCAATCCAGGAAAGCGGCGCCGAAGAACAGTGGCGGTACCGACGTGACGAGCACGGCGAACACGACGACCGAGGGCGTATAGTAGCGGGCGAACTGATCGACAAAGCGTTGTGTCGGGGCGCGCTGGCCTTGCGCTTCCTGCACCGCGTGAACAATGCGTGCCAGGGTGGTGTTGCCCTTGTTGGCCGTCACCTTGAACTCTAATGCCCCGCGCTCATTCACTGTGCCCGCAAACACCGGATCGCCCGGCGCTTTTTCCACCGGTATGCTCTCGCCGGTGATGGGCGCCTGATTCACCGAGCTTGCGCCCGCAGTCACCACGCCGTCGAGCGGGATGCGCTCGCCCGGTTTCACGCGCACAGTTTGGCCCACGTCAACTTCGGCTGCCGCGCGTTCCGTCCACTCTCCGTTGTCTAGCCGCACCGTCGCAATTTCCGGCGCCATCGCCATCAGGCCGCGAATTGCGTTCCTGGCCCGCTCCAGCGACAGCGACTCGATCAATTCGGCCAGCGCGAACAGGAAGATCACCACCGCCGCTTCCGGCCACTCCCCGATGGCGACCGCACCAATCACGGCGATGCTCATCAGGAAGTTGATGTTCAGGGTGAATGTCTTGAGCGCGATCCAGCCCTTCTTCAACGTGCCCAGACCGCCGGTGGCAATCGAGAGCAAAGCCAGCGCAATGACGACCGGCGAGTTCTCCTCTGCGCCAGTCCATGCGAGGATTTCCGCAGCGAGGGCGGTGACCCCGGAAACGCCCATCAGCACCCAGGTCCTTCGGGATACGACTGGCGGCTCCACAGCCGCTTCAGCGACCGCTTGAGCGGTGGAGCGGGGCTTAGATTGAACTGGGACTGCCGACACAGCCTCCATCCCCACATCGCGCAACGCCCCGAGAATCGGCTGTTCGTCGGCCAGGGTATGGGTAACCGTCAGCCGACGCTCCAACAGGTTGAACGCAAGCTCTCCTACGCCCGATACGGAGCCCAAGCGCTTGCGTATGAGTGCCTCTTCGGTCGGGCAGTCCATGTTGCGGATGACGAATACGGATTGCTTCACGATTTTGTCCTCACGACTGCCATTTGCAAAAGACGCTTATTGAAAACCCCGTAGTAACTCCGGTGTCAAGTGGATAAAATAGGTCGATGAAAGGAGCCGCCATGCGCATCGGAGAACTCGGCAAAGCCACCGGGGTGGACATCGAAACCATCCGTTACTACGAGAAGGCGGAGTTGCTGCCGCCGCCGGCCCGCGCGCCCAACGGTTATCGCGCCTATACGCCGGCCCATTTGGAGCGGCTGGCCTTCATCCGGCACTGCCGGTCGCTCGACATGACGCTGGAAGAAATTCGAGCGCTGCTTCGCTTCCGCGAGATGCCGGATGAGAACTGCGGCGAGGTCAATGAACTCCTGGATCGGCACATCGAGCATGTGGCGAATCGCATCGCCGAGCTAAGAGATACTGAAGTCAATGAAAATCTATTAATAGGCATAGTAAGTCTACCCTGGATGGGGTCGCTGAAAGGGGTACTGATCCAACAGGATTGGCCGCGCTTTCCAGTCACGCACGAACAGCGACGGATCGACGCTCAAGCGCCGGCAAATGGTCTTAAACCGGCGTACTTTGTTTTTTGTGGACAGGCCTGTCCGGTCGAGGCTGGTAGCTTCGGCAGCGAGAAACGCCTCGCGCGCGCGCGTCAGCGCCACGCGCTGTTCCACAGACTCGATTATCACCAGACGCCATGACATTCGCGTGAAATGCTTTGATAGATCGACCTCGATACCCCATACGCGATCAACATCCAGCGGATTGATGAAAAGCATTTCTCGGGTACTCAGGCCAAAGCGGGCTGCCAGTTCCAGACGGGCAGCGACAATAGGGTGACCGTCCCGGGTGTTGGTCAAAATATCTTCCTGTTGGCGTACAGTGGCCGCCGGCCAATCGAATGCGCGGTCCGCGATGCGCTCAAGTATCGCCCTTGCTTCGCTCGATCCTTTCCCGGCAGCGCGGCTCAGCCAGTTACCCGCAGCAATCCATGCGCTCCGGTCGTTCTTGCGGCGGGAAAGCCGCGTTCCCAACTCCAGTTCAGCCTCGCGTACGCCGGCGTTTGCCGCCTGCTCAAGGTACTGGCGCGCCTTGTCGATATTGCTCCACGACCCTCGCGGCATTTCATATATTCGTGCGAGGTCCCAAAGCGCTTCGCTTACGCCTGCCGCAGCAGCGCGCTCCAGCAAGCTCAATGCCTTTAATGGAGAGTTTGGCAAGCCGCTCGGCGCGTTATTGAAAGACCGGACATGCAGGCGGCCATAGCGCCGGAGCGCCAATGGATGTCCTTTCCGAGCTGCTTTCTCTAGCCAAAAGGCGCCACGCCGCGATTTTTCGGCATCTGGCTGGCTGCAAAGGATTTCGCCCAGGCGATGCATGGCCTCTAGGTCGCCTCTTTGCGCTTCGAGTTCCAACCACCGTGCAGCTTCGCAATCGCCGTTGCGCCACAACAATTCTCCCAGACTTTGAGCAGCCAGCCGATCGCCGGCCGCAGCGGCCGACCGCAACCAGTGGGCTGCCTCTTCACTGGGGCGGGTCGTTTCGAGCTGCGAGCTCTGCGCGAGCAGCAAGCCCAGTTTTCGGGCCGCCGCGACGTGGCCCGCTTGCGCCGCAACACGATATGCCGCCTGTGCTTTGCCGAGATCGACAGCCGCGTCGATGCGCGATGAGTAAATATCACCTAGTGCACAGTGCCCCGCAGAGTGCCCTCGGGCAGCAGCGCGTTGGCAAGCATCCATGTAGCGATGTATCTGGAATCCTGCGCGGTCGAGCGCGACGCAATCCGCAATCAGCAGATCTGCATCGGCAAAACCTCCTCGCGCAGCCGGTAAGAGCCAGCGCAAGGCTGCTTCGTAGTTTACGGCGAGGCCCTCACCCCCCGAGAGGTACAACTTGCCCAGGCTCACTTGAGCCTGGCCGTCTCCATTTTTCGCTCCTTTCATCAGCCGCAGCGCCAGTCTTGTCGCCATTCGCACCTCGTCGCGTATTCAGTTCACGCCAAACCAACTCACCAAAGCGTGCACGTCGTTCGCGCAAGCCATGAACCGCCCGTCGGCGCAAGCGCATAGCCAACCGCAGCACGGATTCCTGCATCCGGCCGCGCGGGGGGAGCACACAATCCCCGAAGCTGTCTTGCGCCAGTAAGTTCGTTACCGGCTGCGCCTGCCCAAAGCTTTCATAGCGAGCGTTGGTCGGTCCAATTATCCTGACTCGCTCCGCTTCCCCAGGGCCAACCAGCGAGATTTTGCTTCGCCCAATGCCGATTCGGCTTGTTGAAAATCGGCAATAATTGCCCCTTTGGTTCCTGCAATGTACCGCATTAAACATAGGTTGTTGCGTAATTACAACATTTCTGCCTGATTGTGGGCTATTCCACAAGAAAAATATATGCCGCGCCTTTGATTTGAGTGAGAATGCACGTAGCAACTCCCAACTGGGAGGCGCCAAAAAGTGCCGCGATAGTGGCCAACCACGTGGTGTCATTGCTGTCGGCTCTATTCAAACTTTTAGGAGATTACAGTATGCAAAAGAAACTAATCGCGCTGGCTCTCGCCAGCCTTGTGTCCGCGCCGGTGTTCGCGCAGTCGCAAGTCAGCATCTTCGGCATTATCGACCAGGCTGTCGATTCCGGTAACTATGGCGGCACCACCGGCCGCGTGAACCGCGTGACCGGCAGCGGCCTCGCCACAGAGCGCCTGGGCTTCCAAGGCAGCGAGGATCTGGGCAACGGCATGAAGGCCAATTTCGTGCTGGAACTGGGTCAACTTACGGACACCGGTATGCTTGACTCCGGCGCTACCGGCCAGTTGTTCCAGCGTCAGGCCAATGTCGGCCTAAGCGGCAGTTGGGGCCGGGTGAATTTCGGTCGCCAGTACACGCCGTTTTTTAGCATCCAGGCCGCCAACAACCTCATGACCTTCGGCGGCATCGGTTCCAACTACGCGCTGACCAACATCGGCGTGACCCGGATGAACAACTCGATCCGCTACGACTCGGCCAATATGAACGGTTTCAGCATGGCCGCGATGTATTCGATGGGCGATACCGGTACCGCTTCCAGCTATCAGGAAAGCGCGGTTGACCCTAAGGATCAGGGCCGTCACACCGGACTGAACGTGAAGTACGCCAACGGCCCGCTGGCACTGGGCTTGGGCTACAGCAACCAGAAGAGCATGGCCGTCGTTGCGCCGGCCACGGCGGTTGTCACCAAGGGCACAAACGTGATCGGGTCGTACGACTTCAAGGTCGTCAAGCTCATGGCGGGCTGGCAAACGGCCAAGAATGATGCCAGCCCGGTCACTTTCGATACCCGCGTCTGGACCTTGGGCGCGACCATTCCCGTGTTCGGCAAAGACGAAGTCCTGATCGGTTACGACAGCCTGAAAAACAAGCTGGCTTCCGGCGCGGACTCCAAGCTGCTAGCCGTGCGCTATCTGCACCCCTTGTCCAAGCGCACCACCCTGTACGGCACCTGGGCGCAGATGTCCAACGACGGCGCGGCTGCTCGCACCCTGGGCGGCGCACCCGCAGTCGGTGCCCTCGGCTACGATCCGAGCGCAGTGCAAGTCGGTATCAACCACAAGTTCTAATCGACTCCTGTCGATCTGAAGTTGAAACGGCCACCTTCGGGTGGCCGTTTTCTTGCCCTAATGAAATCGACGCCACAGCCGTGATTTGCGCGGCGACAGGCGCTGCGAGCGCGGGGGGCATTCCGCCGCCGACTGCGGCATCCTGCACGAACTCGTTTCCGCCACGAATGGCGAGGCCTGCGCGTGCCACGGCGCTGGCGCCGAACTAGGCAATCGGAAAGGAGTTCGCGCCCGATGATCCAGGAACTCGCTAAGACTGCCGGGCTGTTCGCCCTCACCGCGGTAGCGGAAATCGTCGGCTGCTACTTACCATGGCTGGTTCTCAAGCAGGGTAAACCCGCCTGGCTATTGATCCCGGCGGCGACATTCCTCGCCGCTTTCGCCTGGCTGCTGACCTTGCACCCTTTTACCGCGGCGGGGCGCACCTATGCTGCCTATGGCGGGATGTACATCGCCGTGGCATTGCTTTGGCTATGGTGGGTGGAGGGCATCGCACCGACGCGCTGGGATCTCTTCGGCGCGGGCGTTGCGCTAGTCGGCATGACCATCATCGCCATGCAACCCACGCAAGCTTGAGCGTTCTCGGCCGCATTGTGCTCCCGCGCCGTTCGGCTGGGACCCTGAGCCAGAACATTCTGCACAATGCTGGCCGTCTTGCGACGCGGGCGTGTTTTACCCGTCCACATCACAAGTCGTGTTCATGACGTGCTCCTTTCGACGGTTCGATTCCCTGTGAATAATCAGGGTACGTTCAGGCCTCCACATCATCTGCTGGACAGATAATCACTCCCTCACGCGTTGCAGCGCGACTTCTCCGCCACCTGGCTTGTTGCAGCGCAGCCGCCAGTCGTCCCCGTGGCGCAGGTGGTCGCAGTCGAGTTTTGCGCCATCGGCCGACGTCAGTGTGGTCGAACCAAACAGGAATTTCATCTCCTGCTTGATGTTCGGGTGCTTGTGCGCGGGATTCCATCCGAAACGGAGCGCCTGTTCCCCGGTGGTTTCCCGGCGCAATTCCCCGGCGGCGCCCGTATACGTCTTGCCGCCGAGCGCCACGGTGAGGCGAGCGGTGCCCATATACAGTGGAGGACTCTCGACGGTGGCAGAAGCCGTGTTGCCCGACACCGGTTTCAGCAGTGAGGTCTGTGTGCAGCCCGTCAACGCGAAGATCACGGCGCCTAGCCACAGAGTGTGCACAGCGGATTTCATGTACTTCTCCTTTCAAGATCCAAGTCGGAACCGACATCAAAAACGGCCGAGCCCAGGGTTGGGCCGGCCGACCTCATTCGCTCAGGGTTGAACATCCGCCTCCCTATGGAACAGCCGGTACAACACCGGCAGCACCATCCGCGTCAGCAGCGTGGAGGACAGGGTGCGCCCGATTACGACCGTTGCCAGCGGTCGCTGTACTTCGGCGCCGGTGCCGACGTTAAGCGCCATCGGCAGGAACCCGAGGCGCGCCACCAGCGCAATCATCAGTACCGGCCGCAGCCGGGTCAGCGTACCTTCCGTGATGGCTTGATCGATTACCATCCCCTGCGCCGGCAGGTCGCGGATGCAGGAGACGATCACCAAGGCGGTCAGAACCGCCACGCCGAAAGGCGGGATAAACCCGATGCCGGCGGAGATGGAAAGCGGGATGCCGCGCGACCACAGCGCCGCTACGCCTCCCGTCAGCGCGAGCGGCGAGGTTGTCGCGGCACACTGCCTCCTGCGACGGAGATACAGGCTCGATGAGTACCGCCGTCTCCTTCGTCAGATAATTCGCGAACACTTCTTCATCGGTCATCTATTTGGTATTCTCGTCGCCCGGGTAGGCCAAGAGGCGCAAGGCATTGATCACTACCACGAGAGTATAGCCCTCGTGCACCAGCACCGCCAAGCCGATGCCGGCCCAGCCAAACAAGGTAGCAGGAATCAACAGCACCACCACGCCCAGCGACACCCACAGGTTCTGGCGAATAATCCGCCTCGATGCACGACTTAGGGCCACGGCGAAGGGCAGCTTGGAAAGATCGTCGGCCATCAACGCCACGTCCGCGGTTTCCAGCGCCACGTCGGTGCCGGCGCCGCCCATGGCGATGCCCACTGTTGCGCGCGCCATCGCCGGCGCATCGTTGACCCCGTCGCCGACCATGGCCACTTGACCGTGGCGTTGGCCGAGCTCTTCCATGGCCTTGACCCTGTCTTCCGGCAACAGTCCCGCTTTCACTTCGTCCAGGCCGACCGCGACGGCAATGGCGCGGCCCACGCGTTCGTTGTCGCCGGTGAGCATGATGGTCTTGCGAATGCCAAGTTGACGCAGCCGCGCCAACACCTCGCGCATCCCCTCGCGCGGGGTGTCGGCCAGGCCCAGGACACCCAGGTACTGGCCGTCGGCCTGGATCAGCATGATAGTTTTGCCTTCCGTCTGAAGACGCTCTGCCTGCTGTTGGATCGCGTCGGGGATAGCTTCACCGTCAAACAACTTGGCGGTACCGATCACCACCTTTTGCCCATCGAATTCGGCACGCACTCCTTTGCCAGTCACGGCTTCGACCTCCCCGGCCTCGCTCCAGCTCAAGCCGCGGGCCTTCGCCTCCGCCACCACCGCCTGCGCCAGGGGATGGGCGCTGCGGCTTTCCACGGCGGCGGCCATGGTCAGCAGACGTGCCTAGCTTCCAATTCGGCAACCGCGCCTTCAACTATGGTGGACGCAGGTTTGCATGCTTGATTTCGGCAAGCGCAACGGCGTCATCGCTCAGACGTCGGGGCAGGCTCGACTTTGTCCCCAGTGGTTCCAGCAGTGTAATCTGGCGCATCGTCTGAGAACACGTCTCCTGCTCATGACTGGTGCAAATATGCAACAGGTGTGCATTAGTTGACACCTACCGATTGACAATAACAATGAGAATCATTATCATTGATTCTGGGATTTGCCATGATGTTCCGTCAGGGTGATCCGGAAACCTTGCCATGCAGGGTCATAGCCAGCCACGGACGACGATCCCAGCCGGCTCAATCGAGACGTGAATTGGACTTACTTGGAATGACCGCCTCACCGGCCTGGAAACCTGTCACCGCAGCTGAACCGCAGCTTGCCGCTGTGCCGTTACTGCGCATGCCGCATACCTCGCGCGCCACACTGGCCGTGGTGGCGCTTGCACACGCAGGTCTGCTGACTGCGTTGTTAAATGCGCCGGAAACGCCCAAACCAATCAATTCGATCAACCCGCCACGTCCCTTGATGGTCAGCCTGATCGAGCCCGAGGCGCCGCAGGTAAAACCAGAACCCAAGGCGCAGCCGCCCAAACCCGCGATCAAACCGTTGCCGCCACCGCCCGAGCTGGCTGCGCAGCGCCCAGTTCCCACCCCCGATCTGCAGCAGGCGGCAGAAGCACCCAAACCACTGCCCGCGCCCGTGACCAAAGTCCTGCCACCGCCTGCGACAGTGGTGATGGACGCGCCTAAACCCGCGCCGCAGCTCCCACCGCATCCGGCAAATTACCTGGCCAACCCTAAGCCACCTTATCCATTGCTGTCGCGGCGGCTGGGTGAGGCAGGCACGGTGCGGCTGAACATTCTGGTCAACCCGGACGGCAGCGTGGACAGGCTGGAACTGGCGCAAAGCAGCGGCTATCCGCGCCTTGACCGCGCCGCCTTGGAAACCGTGCAGTCCAGTTGGAAATTCGAGCCGGCCCGTCAGGGTGGCAGGCCGGTGGCCGCGTGGGTCATCGTGCCGATTCAGTTCACCCTCAGGAGTTAAGTCATGGAAACCGCCGCAACCCAAACCCAACTGGGCTTTGCCCACTTCATCGCGCAGGCCGACGGCCTTGCGCACTTTCTGCTCGTCGTGCTGCTGGCGATGTCGGTCGTCACCTGGACTCTCATCGTCAGCAAAAGTCTCGCCAACTGGCGCATGAAGAAGCGTGCCCAGGCTTTCCTCGCGCGCTTCTGGGACGCGCCCGGCCTAGCCTCGGTCGCCGACTATCTGCAGAACCACGGGGTCAACGATCCATTCTCGCACCTGACCCATCACGGGCTCAAGGCCGCAGAGCAGTACCGCAACAAGACCGGGCAGCGCCTGATCGAATCCGGCTCGGAAGACGAATTCCTTACCCGCGCGCTGCGCCGCGCGATCAACCAGGACACCGTGCGCCTGGAATATGGCCACACCCTGCTGGCGTCGATTGCGTCCTCGGCGCCCTTCGTCGGACTGTTCGGCACGGTATGGGGCATCTATCACGCGCTGGTCAACATCGGCATGTCGGGCTCCGGCAGCCTCGACCAGGTCGCCGGTCCGGTGGGCGAGGCGCTCATCATGACCGCGCTGGGTCTGGCCGTCGCGATCCCCGCCGTGCTCGCCTACAACTTCTTCAACCGCGCCAAGCGCCAGATGCTCACCGAAGTCGACGGCTTTGCGCATGACCTGTTCGCCTTCATGTCGACCGGGGTGCGCAGCAACACCCGCATCCACAACGACGAAGCGCGCGTCTACGCCGCGCCGGCGGCAAGGAGCGCATGATGGCCTTCGGCGGACTTCTCAACGACAGCGGCGACGGCGACAACGCGGAGATCAACATGATTCCGCTGATCGACGTGATGCTGGTGCTGCTGGTCATCTTCATCATCACCGCGCCTTTGATGACGCACGCGGTCAAGGTCGACCTGCCGCAGGCGTCGAGCCAGCCGAGCGAGGTCAAGCCCGAAACCATCAATCTCTCGATCAAGGCCGACGGTTCGGTGTACTGGAACGCCGAAGCGGTGGACGCCGCCGCGTGGCG
>JAJZUN010000077.1 GCA_021848555.1 Pseudomonadota bacterium
GTTCTCCGGAGAGTTGGCTGGCCATGCAATACAACCATGATCTGTGGCAGGCCAAACAGCACGTGGATCTAGGCAATGTCAGCAAAGTCAGGCTTACAGCGGCCTAACTTCAGCTGCAGCGGACGCCGCGCCGGCGCGGCTGAGCATTGACGTTGAAACTGAAAGTCTGAATAGGCGTGGAAAGCCCGGAACGCAAGCATTGGTGCGGCTTTCCGGGCAGTTCATGATGCTTCAAGCCAGCGTCAGAGACGAATTACCTTTCAAACAGCGTCACCTTTCGGAATTCGTCTCTGACCCTTTTAGCTGACCCTTTTAGCTGACCCTTTTAGCTGACCCTTTTAGCCCCATAGCCTATTCTTGATGCCACCGGACCAGCTCAGAGCGGTCCAGAATGGCCCAGACCGCCCGGCTTAAAGACCGGTATGCCGCGCAATATAGTTCTTGACCGCAGCGGCATCCGCGTCCATCACCTCAAACCGCTGCGGCAGCGACTCCAGGTTCTCGCAGCCCGCGGGATAGTCCGGATCGCGCCCCAGCGCTTCGCGTATGGTCTCGGCGAATTTCACCGGCAGCGCGGTCTCCAGGCAAACGAGCGGAATGCCCGCCTGGCGGTGTTCCAGCCCGACCTTGACCCCGTCCGCGGTATGCGTATCGATCATCACGCCGTAGTTCTCGTACACGCGGCGGATGGTGGCGAGGCGGTCGGCGTGGGTGCTGGAGCCGGACACGAAGCCGTACTCCTTGATGTTGGAGAAGTACGGCGTGCCGGCGAGATCGAATTCGCCGCCCGCGTCGACCTTGCTCCATAGCCGTTTCACCATGCCAGAGTCGCGCCCGACCAGGTCGAACACGAAGCGCTCGAAGTTGGACGCCTTGGAGATGTCCATCGACGGGCTGGAGGTCTGCGCCACCTGGCTCGACGGGCGCACGCGGTAACGCCCGCTGCGGAAGAATTCGTCCAGCACATCGTTCTCGTTGGTGGCAAGGACGAGGCGCGCGATCGGCAGGCCCATCATGCGCGCGATGTGGCCGGCGCAGATGTTGCCGAAATTGCCCGAGGGCACGGCGAAATCGACCTCTTCGTCGTTGGATTTGGTCACGGCGAAATAGCCGCGGAAGTAATACACGATTTGCGCCGCGACCCGCGCCCAGTTGATCGAGTTCACCGCGCCGATGCGCTGGCGTTCCTTGAACGCGCTATCGTTGTTCACCGCCTTGACCATGTCCTGGCAATCGTCGAACACGCCGCGCACGGCGATGTTGAATATGTTCGCGTCCTGCAGGGAAAACATCTGCGCCGTCTGGAACGGACTCATCTTGCCCAGCGGCGAAAGCATGAACACGTTGACGCCGCGTTTCCCCCGCAGCGCGTATTCGGCCGAGGAGCCGGTGTCGCCCGAAGTCGCGCCGAGGATATTGATGCGCTCGCCGCTTTTCGCCAGCACGTACTCAAACAGGTTGCCGAGCAACTGCATCGCCATGTCCTTGAACGCGAGCGTCGGCCCATTGGACAGTCCGAGGATGTGCAGCCCCGGCTCCAGCGTCTTCACGGGCGTGATCGCCTCGGTGCGGAACACCGCCTTGGTGTAGGTCTTGGCGCACAAGGCATTCAGGTCCGCTGCGGGAATGTCGTCGCAGAACTTGCGCAGTACCGCGTAGGCCAGGTCGGCGTAGGACAGGCCGCGCCAGGCGGCGAGTTCGGCCGGAGTCACGCGCGGCGCGCTCTCCGGCATGGCGAGGCCTCCGTCCGCGCACAAGCCGCCGAGCAGTATCTGGGTGAAGCTCTGCGGCGCCATGCCGCCGCGGGTCGAAATGTAGCGCATCCGGCTAGTGTCCTGAGTCGTTAATTCGTTGAACGGCATTCGCCGCAGTTGCAAGCGGCAGCCAAAATGCGCCGCGTTCGTCGCCAGGCGCGAAGCGCGACGAGACAGGGTTGGGCACCCGGCGAGGAGCGCGACAAAGCATGGCGGCGAACTGGCGCATTTTGTGCGGCGAATTGATGACTCAGGACACTAGTGCTTTCCGAGTTCTTCGAGGCGGATGCGGATGACTTTTCCGGTTACCACGGGAAGGTTCTCGATCGCGGCGATCGCGGCGTTGATCTGCTTCTCGCGCGTCTCGTGGGTGAGCATGATGATGTCCACCTGCTCCTCGCCCTCGGAAGGCTCCTTCTGCACCATGGCGTCGATGGATACGCCGCGGTCGGCGAGGATGCGGGTGATGTCGGCCAGCACGCCGGGACGGTCCACCACGCGCATGCGCATGTAGTAGGAGGTGATCACTTCCGTCATCGGCAGGATGGGCACGTCGGACAACTGGTCCGGCTGGAACGCCAGGTGCGGCACGCGGTGTTCCGGGTCGGCGGTGTGCATGCGCGTCACATCGACCAGGTCGGCTACCACCGCGCTCGCGGTCGGCTCGGCGCCGGCGCCGGCGCCGTAGTACAGCGTCGCGCCCACCGCGTCGCCCTTCACCAGTATCGCGTTCATCACGCCCTCGACATTGGCGATCAGGCGCCGCACCGGGATCAGGGTCGGGTGCACCCGCAGCTCTATGCCTTCGGGCGTGCGGCGCGTGATGCCCAGGAGTTTGATCCGGTAGCCGAGCTGCTCGGCGTAGCGGATGTCATCCTGGGTGAGGCTGGAGATGCCTTCCGTATAGGCTTTGTCGAATTGCATCGGGATGCCGAAGGCGATCGCCGACATGATGGTGAGCTTGTGCGCGGCGTCGATGCCCTCGATGTCGAAGGTCGGGTCGGCCTCGGCGTAACCCAGGCGCTGCGCCTCCTTCAGCACGGTATCGAAGGCGAGTCCCTTGTCGCGCATTTCCGACAGGATGAAGTTCGAGGTCCCGTTGATGATGCCGGCGATCCATTCGATGCGATTGGCGGTGAGGCCTTCGCGCAAGGCCTTGATGATCGGGATGCCGCCGGCCACCGCGCCCTCGAACGCCACCATCACCCCTTTTTCCTGGGCCGCGGCGAAGATCTCGTTGCCGTGGGTCGCGAGCAGCGCCTTGTTCGCGGTGACCACATGCTTGCCGTTGGCGATCGCCTGCAGCACCAGCTTGCGCGCGATGCCATAGCCGCCGATCAGCTCGACCACGATATCGATGTCCGGATCGTTCACCACCTCCCAGGCGTCGGCGGTGAGCGCCGCCTTGTCGCCGACCAGTTGTTTCGCCCGCGCGAGGTCCTGGTCGGCCACCTTGGTGATGCGAATGCCGCGTCCGGCGCGGCGCGTGATCTCTTCCTGGTTGCGCGCGAGCACGTTCCAGGTGCCGCCGCCGACGGTGCCAATGCCGAGCAGTCCAACGCTGATGGGGTTCATGTCTGGCAGTTCTCTTTACGCTATGGGTGGGGTGGATGCAGCGCCGCCCTCAGGCGGCACGGGCCGGCAGCCGTCTCACGTGTGCCGCCTGCGGTAGATGTCCAGGAAGCGCGCGATGCGCCCGATCGCCTCGGTGAGATCGTCGCTGTTGGGCAGGAACACCAGGCGAAAGTGATCCGGCCGCGGCCAGTTGAAGCCGCTGCCCTGCACCACCAGAACCTTTTCTTCTTCGAGCAGCCCGAGCACGAACTCCTGGTCGTCCTTGATCGGATACATTTTCGCGTCCAGGCACGGGAACAGGTACAGCGCCGCTTTCGGCTTGACGCAGGAAACGCCGGGAATCGCGGTGATCAGTTCCCAGGCGAGGTCGCGCTGGCGGCACAGCCGTCCGGCCGGCGCGACCAGGTCGTTGATGCTCTGGTAGCCGCCCAGCGCCGTCTGCACCGCATACTGGCCGGGCACGTTCGCGCACAGGCGCATCGAGGCGAGGATGTTCAGCCCTTCGATATAGTCCTCGGCGTGGCGCTTCTCGCCGGACACCACCATCCAGCCGGTGCGGTAACCGCAGGCGCGGTAGTTCTTGGATAGCCCGTTGAAGGTGACGAACAGCAGGTCGTCGGCGAGCGAGGCGATCGAGGTGTGCGTCGCGCCGTCGTAGAGCGTCTTGTCGTAGACCTCGTCGGCATAGACGATGAGCTGATGCTTGCGCGCGATTTCCACCAGTTCGCGCAGCAGCTCGTCCGGGTAGAGCGCGCCGGTCGGATTGTTCGGGTTGATGATCACGATCGCGCGCGTGCGCCGGGTGATCTTGGCGCGGATGTCGGCGAGATCCGGCAGCCAGCCATTGCTTTCGTCGCAGCGGTAGTGCAGCGGCATTCCGCCCGCCAGGCGCACCGCCGCGGTCCACAGCGGATAGTCGGGCGCGGGCAGCAGCACGTCGTCGCCGTCGTCGAGCAGCCCCTGCATCGCCATGACGATCAGCTCCGAGACGCCGTTGCCGATGATGATGTCGTCCAGCCCGACGCCGGCGATGCGCTTTTGCTGCGCGTAATGCATGATCGCCTTGCGTGCCGCGAACAGCCCCTTGGAGTCGGTGTAACCGGAGGCGTTCGACAGGTTCACGATCACGTCGTGGCGCATCTCGTCGGGCGCATCGAAGCCGAACGGCGCGAGATTGCCTATGTTCAGCTTGAGGATGCGGTGGCCCTCCTCCTCCATCTGCCGCGCGCGCGCGAGCACCGGTCCGCGGATGTCGTAGCAGACATCGGCGAGCTTGGAGGATTTTCTGATCGGTTTGAGCATGGTCTTCGGCTCTACGGTCTCAAGCCGACGCCGCCGCGGGGGCAGGCACGAGTCCGTCCTTCTTGAACATGTCCTTGATGCCGCGCAGCGCCTGGCGGCTTCTCGATTCGTTCTCAATCAGCGCAATGCGAACGTGGTCGTCGCCGTAATCGCCGAAGCCTATGCCCGGAGACACCGCCACCTTGGCTTCCTGCAGCACCTTTTTCGCGAATTCGAGCGAGCCCATGCCGCCGTAATATTCCGGAATCTTGGCCCAGATGTACATCGACGCCTTGGGATTGGCGACCATCCAGCCCATTTCGTGCAGCCCCTTCACCATGACGTCGCGCCGCTTCTGGTATTTGAGGCGGATTTCCTCGACGCAGTCCTGCGGTCCCTCGAGCGCGACTATCGACGCGACCTGGATCGGCGCGAAGGTACCGTAGTCGTGATAGCTCTTGATGCGCGCGAGCGCGTGCACCAGGTCCTTGTTGCCGACCATGAAACCGACGCGCCAGCCGGCCATGTTGTAGCTTTTGGACATGGTGAAGAATTCCACCGCCACGTCGCGCGCCCCCGGCACCTGCGTGATGGAGGGGGCCTTCCAGCCGTCGAAGGTGATGTCGGCATAGGCGAGGTCGTGCACCACCAGGATGTCGTGCGCCTTGGCCAGCGCGATCACGCGCTCGAAAAACTCCCGTTCCACGCACATCGCCGTCGGATTCGACGGGAAGCCGATGACCAGCATTTTCGGCTTCGGGATCAGTTCCCGGATCGCGCGCTCGGTCTCGGCGAAGAAATCGACGCCGGGGGTCATGCGCACCGAGCGGATGTCGGCGCCGGCGATAATGGCGCCGTAGATGTGGATCGGATAGCTCGGATTGGGCACCAGCACCGTGTCGCCGCGATCGAGCGTCGCCAGCATCAGATGCGCCAGGCCTTCTTTCGAGCCGATGGTGACGATGGCCTCGGTGTCCGGATCGAACTCCACGCCGTAGCGCCGCTGGTACCAGCCGGTAATGGCGCGGCGCAGGCGCGGTATGCCCTTGGACACGGAATAGCCGTGGGTGTCCGGGCGCTGTGCCGCCTCCACCAGCTTGTCGACGATGTGCCGGGGCGTGGGCCCGTCCGGATTGCCCATGCTCATGTCGATAATGTCCTCGCCGGCGCGGCGGGCCGCCATCTTCAACTCATTGGTGATGTTGAAGACATACAAGGGCAGGCGGCTGATGCGTGCAAATTCTCTCATTTGGTGCAGCGCAACCTCGCGGTAAGTGCTGAAAAAGTTTATAATTTTAGCCTATTTGGGCCCTCCCTTGAAGCTCCATCTCGACAACATTTCAGGCATCAACGCGTTCACCGGCTACGGTGAAGGCTATGTCATGGTCAACGGCCAGCGCTACGGGCACAACCTGGTGGTGCTGCCGGAGCGCATCGTGAGCGACTGGCAGCCGGCCGGGTTCGACCAGTTGACCGCCGAGGATTTCGCCCGGCTCGCCGCGCTGGGGCCTGAAATCGTGCTGCTCGGCACCGGCGCGCGCCTGCGCTTTCCGCGGCCGGAGCTGACCCGCGCACTGATCGAAGCGCGCATCGGCCTCGAGGTGATGGATATCCAGGCCGCCTGCCGCACCTACAATATCCTGGCGGCCGAGGAACGCAAGGTCGCAGCGGCACTCCTGTTCAGTTGAAGAACGCCGCCGCCCGCACTCTCCTGCTGCTGCTCGCCTTCGCGGCGATCTGGTTCTCCAACCTCGAATACCGCAAGCTGGTCAATCCGGACGAAGGGCGCTACGCCGAAATCCCGCGCGAAATGGTCGCCAGCGGCGACTGGACCACGCCGCGCCTGAACGACATCAAGTATTTCGAAAAGCCCGCGCTGCAGTACTGGGCGACGGCGGCGGCCTATACCCTGTTCGGCGAGCATCAATGGACCGCCAGGCTGTGGAGCGCGCTCACCGGTTTTCTCGGCGTATGCATGGTGTTTTTCACCGGACGCCGGCTGTTCGGCCCCGCGGCCGGATGGTATGCCGCCCTGGTGCTGGGTTCCAGCCTGCTGTGGGTGCTGATCGGACATATCAATACGCTGGACATGGGGGTGAGTTTTTTCCTCGCCGCGGCGGTGTGCGCCTTCGTGCTCGCCCAGCACGACAGCGCCAGCGTGCGCGCGCGCGAACGCTGGATGCTCGCCGCCTGGGCCGCGCTCGCCCTGGCGGTGCTCTCCAAAGGGCTGATCGGCCTGGCGCTCCCCGGCGCCGCGCTCATCCTCTATATCCTGGTCGAGCGCGACTGGCGGCTGGCCGGCCGCCTGCACCTCGCCACCGGGATCGTGCTGTTGCTGGCGCTGACCCTGCCCTGGTTCATCGCGGTGTCGCGCGCCAATCCGGAGTTCTTCCGTTTCTTTTTCATCCACGAGCATTTCGAGCGTTTCCTGACCAAGCAGCACGGGCGCTATCAGCCGCCCTACTATTTCATTCCGGTGCTGCTCGCCGGCATGCTCCCCTGGACCGTCACGCTGATCGACGCCCTGGCCCGCGCCTGGAAGCGCGAGCCGCAACAGCGCTTCCAGGTGCAGCGCTTTCTGCTCCTGTGGGCCGCAGTGGTATTTGTGTTCTTCTCCGCTTCCAGTTCCAAGCTGGTGTCCTACATCCTGCCGATGTTCCCGGCGCTGGCGCTGCTCACCGGCGCGCGCCTGGCCCGGCTCGGCGCGCGCGCTCTCGCCTGGCAGACGCTGCCCGCCGCGCTGGCGGGGATCGCCCTGCTCGCGCTGCTGCCGGGCATAGCGCGTTACGCCAGCCGCGAAGTGCCGGTCGAAATGTTCCACGATTACGCCGATTGGCTGATCGCAGCCGGCGTGCTGCAGATCGCGGGCGCCGCGGCCTGCGCCTGGCTGGCGTGGCGCGGCAAGACCGCTGCGGCGCTTGCCGTGCTGGCCGGCTCCGGCCTCGTGTTCGCGCAGCTCGCCTTGAGCGGCCATGAAAGCCTGTCCCGGGCCAATTCCGCGTATCATATCGCCCAGAAAATCAAGCCTGAGTTGAAACCCGGCATGCCCTTTTACAGCGTCGATACCTACGACCAGTCGCTGCAGTTCTATCTGCGGCGCCCCACGACCATGGTGTCGTACAAGGACGAGCTGGGTTTCGGCATCGCGCAGGAACCGGAGAAATTCATCCCCAGCGTCGCGCAGTTCGAGAAAATCTGGGAATCAGGCAGCGAGGCGCTGGCGCTGATGTCGCCCAACACCTATGACAGCCTGAACGCCAAAGGCCTGACGATGCGCCTCGTGGCCCGCGACACGCGCCGCGTCATCGTCGCCCGGCGCCCGGCCGCAAACCGGTGAACGCCGTCAGTTTCTCGTTTCTGATGCTGGGCGTGTTTCTCAACGCCACGGCGCAGTTGCTGCTCAAGGCGGGCACCAACGCGGTGGGACATTTCGAATTCAACGCCGGCAACATCGTCCCGGTGGGCATGAAGCTCGCCCTCGAGCCGCACATTATGGGCGGCATGCTCTGCTACGTGGTGAGCCTGGTGGTGTGGATCATGGGGCTCTCGAGGGTCGAAGTCTCCATCGCCTATCCGATGCTGTCGATAGGCTATGTGCTCAACGCCGTGGCGGCCTGGTATCTGTTCGGCGAGGCGGTCAGCCTGACGCGGCTCACCGGCATCGGCGTAATCATCGTCGGCGTCTACATAGTCGCGCGCTCCTGATGGACTACCTGCCCTTCACCCGGCCCGCGATCGACGAGGAAACCATCGCGGGCGTCGTCGAGGTGCTGCGCTCGGGCTGGATCACCAGCGGCCCCTGCGTCAAGCAGCTGGAGCAGGAACTGTCGCAGTATTTCGGCGGCCGGCCGGTGCGGGCGATGAGTTCGGCCACCGGGGCGCTGGAAATCGCGCTGACGGTCGCCGGCGTCGAACCCGGCGACGAAGTCATCACCACGCCGCTGTCCTGGGTGGCCACGGCCAATGTGATCCTGCGCGCGGGCGCGCGGCCGGTGTTCGTCGACGTCGATGCGCTCACGCGCAACATCGACCTGGAACGCATCGAAGCCGCGATCACCCCCAGGACCCGCGCCCTGCTTCCGGTAGACATGGCGGGCCTGCCGGTGGACCGCGACCGGCTGTATCAACTGGCGCAGAAACACGGACTGCGCGTGATCGAAGATGCCGCGCAGAGCATGGGCGCCAGCTGGCGCGGCCGGCCGATCGGCAGTTTCGGCGACCTGGTGGCAATCAGCTTCCACGCCAACAAGAATATCACCACCGCCGAGGGCGGCTGTCTGGTCCTGAGCGATGCGGCCGAAACCGATCTGTGCACCCGGCTGCGCCTGCAGGGCGTGGTGCGCCTCCCCGACGGCGGCCAGGAAGTCGAGGTTGCGGGCGGCAAGCACAATCTGACCGATGTCGCGGCGCGCATCGGCCTGGGACAGATGAAACACCTGGAGGCGTTCACCGCGCGGCGCCGCGCGCTCGCGCGGCGCTATTTCGAGCGCTTCGACCGGAGTTCGGGCTGCGGGCTGCCGCTGGAAGACTACGCGAATTGCAACTGGCATATGTTCCAGGTGTTGCTGCCGCTGGAAACCCTGCGCATAGACCGCGGCGGCTTCCTCCAGGCGATGCACCAGCGCGGCATCGGCACCGGGGTGCACTATCCGGCCATGCACCTGTTCGGCCTGTACCGCAAACTCGGCTACAATCCGGGCGATTTTCCGCAGGCCGAGCGCATCGGCGCATCCACGGTGACGCTGCCGCTGTTCCCCGCCATGGCCGACACCGACGTCGACCGCGTCTGCGCGGCCGTCGCCGAAGTCATCCGAGCCAATACGAATTGAACGTCCGAACATGAACCTCGAGCTCTCGGTGGTGATCCCGGTCTACAACGAGGAGCAGGGCCTCGCGACCCTGTTCGCGCGCCTGTACCAGGCGCTGGACGCCTTGCACATCCCCTACGAAATCCTGTTCATCAAC
>JAJZUN010000078.1 GCA_021848555.1 Pseudomonadota bacterium
CCTCCCCTAGAATACCCGGTTCGGGGCGTAGCGCAGCCTGGTAGCGCATCTGCTTTGGGAGCAGAGGGTCGGAGGTTCGAATCCTCTCGCCCCGACCAACTTTTCTGCAATAAAAACAACAAGTTATGCGAAATCTCACGTCGTTGGTGCGGCGCGAAAGAGGGCAAAATTGGGACAATTTTTAGGCTGATTGTCCCCGGATTGTCCCAAAGCGGGCCTCATGTAGTGCCCGTTTGCTGGTTCAAATTTGTCCTTGCGTCGTTCTAGGCACGCGTCGGGACCGTCCCTTGACTTGTCCGTTGTGGGCCGTTCATACTGCTCTCATGCACCGCAGCGTGGACCTTCTCGACGATGAGCCGCAGGGCGAACGCCCAGCTTGGATCGCGGACGTCTTGCGCCAAGTTCGTGTCACCCAAGCCGCGGAAGATGCGGCGGATCAGGACTGGTTGGCCGGGCTTCCTGAGGGAGCGCAGCGCGCGGCACTGCGTGCTCGTGCGCTGGCCAGGACCTCACTGCCCGCTGCCAACGCGCGCGAGCGCCACTGCGGGCCTGCGCTGAGCTGGTGGCGGAGCGGGAGCGGCCGCAGTAATGCTCTCCTCCTAGAGGATGACTCTGTGCCCGTCGCACGTACGCGGTGCCGGTACACAGCAGCCCACGTTGAGCATGCGCGCGCGCTTCGAATCTTCGCCCGCGAGGTGCTACGGGCCCTGCGCCTTTTTGCAGATTTGCTCGATGCGTTGCTTTGCGCGCTCGCGGGGTCGCTCGACGATACGGCGCACCGCGCTGTGCGGCGAAATCTCCAGCCTCCGCCGGCGGTCCGTGGCCGGCAGATTGCCAATCTCAGCCTGACCCCACGCCTGGTCGCGCAGCGCCCGCTGCTTGCCCGCTGCTGACGCGCGGGCCGCCTTTCCCTTACCCAAATGCTCAGGCCGCCCGCGCACCCGCGCGGGCGATGCCTTTCTGCGCCCGCTGAATCAAGGAGATCAAGGATGCCAGCGGCATGCAGCACTTCCAGCAAGTTCAGCCACCCCTTCTGTTGAGGCTCGACGAAGCCGCGACCCTCGTTTCGCTCAGCCTCGCGACACTACAAAACTGGGCATACAAGCGGCGGCCCGCCCCGGAAAACTTTCCGGAGCCGGTCCGCATTTGCGGCGGCACCGGCACGCGCCCGACCTTGCGCTACCGGCGGGCCGACCTCGAGGCTTGGGTGGCCCGTCTCAGCATCGGCATCGACGAGCGATCGCAGGCGCAGTTGCAGTCGTCGCCGGCCTCAACTAGCAGGCGCGGCCGCCCCCGCACCGCTGCGGGTCACGGGAAGGGGATCTGACGTGGGGCGCGGGAAGCTAAACCACGAGCGGCGCCCTCACGTCGCCGGCGACTCAGGGCAAGTAGTAGTAGAAGTAGAGGACTCGCCTTCGGGCCAATTTGGGCTAGTGCCAAATGTTTTGGTCCTGGCCAACTTCCTGTCCCCCACCGCGCGGTTGGCCGCAATCTGGCTCGTCGGCCGGCCCCCTGGGTGGAAGACTCGCCCTGCCGTCGTCCAAGCCCTCTTTGGCTGGTCCGAAACGACATGGCGCCGGGTCGCGCGCGAGTTGATGGCATGCGGTCTTCTCTTGCGCTCGCGGACGCGCTTCCGCCAGGGCACCCGCGACGAGGAGGGCAACGACCTCGGCGGGCTGATCGCCTGGCACTACAAATTCCGCTGGCCGCCGGACGCGCTCGCCGACCGCGAAAAATTCCACCCGCCAAATTTTCAAGGATGGAATTCTGGCGGACCTAAACAAACGAACAAACCTAAAAAGAACACCCCCCCCCAGGAGGCCTCGAATGGATGCTGATGCTGAGGGTCAGGGGGGCGCAGCACCCCTGAGGGGGGGTGCTGGGGTTCCGGTTTTTGGCGCGACGCAGGCGCCTACGCCTAGTCCCTTCGCGCGCCTTGCAGCTGCTGCGCGCCCGGCGCGGCGCTCGGCTGCAGGCGGCGAGACGGCGCTCCCGCGGGAGCTTGATCGCGAGCACCTGGCGGCCATTTGCCAGTTGACCAAGATCCTGCTGCTGTGGCACAGGACCCGAGTCACCACAGTGAAATTCTCCTTCCTTCGGTTTGAGACGAGCAAGGGGCAAATGGCTGGTGGACGTTTTTGGCCGACACTCCGCGATTCAAATGGCAATGTTTTGCCGAGCGAGTATGCAACCTCTCAACTGATGCAAATTCAAGGCGCCTACTATCGCGCCCTTGAATTTCAGCGAGCCTCCGCGATGGATCGAAAGCCTGCCTCACTCTACATGGAGGCGATTGATTCCGAGAGTGGCCCGACATTTCCTTGGTACTTCCTTGATGACGTCAGGCGTGAGCAATTTGAGTCCGAAGCGTTCGGCGAGGATTTTCAAATTGTCTTGGAAACGAGCAAAAATAATTTTCAGGCATGGTTCCTTTCCGACGCGATCCCTGCTTCCAAGTACGAGCGATCAGAAAAGCAGGGGCTCTTGGCACGCCATCTTGGCGCGGACAAAAACGCAGGCGGATTTGCGCGGCTAGCGCGGGCGCCCGGATCGATAAATTGGAAGGAGGGGAAGAATCGATTCTCGACCAAGCTCATCCGCTGCGATGAGCGTGCGGCTGAGCTCGCAAAGAATCTTCCTTACTCCGTCCAAGGCGGCGAGGATTTCCTCTTTGCTCGCAATCTAACGAAATCGGATTGGATCTCAGTCATCCAGCAGTTCGAAGCCTCCAGACCATGGAGGCCCGATTGGCGTGATGTCGAATATGCGATCGCGGAAATAGAGCGTGGGCATCGCGGAGATCATAGCGAGGATGACTGGCGCGAATGTCATCGACTGATTTTCACAAAACGCCTCCGCCCACTATTCGTTATGCAGGCCCTGGCGCTTGCATCGTTGAGGCGCGCAAAACATTCGCCCGAAGATTACGCGGCGAGGACAATTTGCAAACTTATTCAAAGAGTTGAATTGTATTGACCCAAATCGCCGCTGTGCTCTCAGACGGAAAGCGGCTATTAACAAGGATGGAATATGTTCAAGGAAATTGCGAGCGGAAATTTGGAGGATATGGACGCATGGGGCTCTGCGCCCGGAGATCGGTTTATGCAGACATGCTTCTATTGCCCGTTGCCAAAACGTCCCGAGCGCGGCATTGCTGGGAGAATATTGAGATGGCTCGATATCGAGCGATTTATGTACTGGCGTGTAAGCGTTGAGGAGTACGCGGATACGCTTAAGGAACATTATGAGGTTCACGAGGCTATGGGCTATGAAGTCATCCAGGTTGTTCCGATTCAAATGGCATCCCACACAGGTGGAATTTTCGGCCTCAGGCGGACCTCGATCACACGTGGCGCCGTTGTAATCGGGCGGCTGCTCGAAGATGAACGTGAACGCTCATCGTTGTCTCGGCAGAGAGGCCGCCGGCGACATCATCAATCCCGGAGATGAGTGAGGCAGTCTCATTTCTCGAGCACGTACCGGGCGCGCTGTGAGTTGGCGCGCTGAAGGCGTACCGGAGTGAGTTCTCCGACGAGGCTCAATTCATCCACACCCCACGCACCTTGCGGTGCGCGCGCTATGGCGCGCGATCGCGATTCATCGCGATGCGCTCATGGCGCGAAGACAAAGGCATAGGCCATTTCGCAGCTTGATTCGCGATGATTCGCGATGATGCGCCGCCGAGATGTTGCCTGATTCAATCCGTCGAGTTAAACAGTTGCCTAAAGGAGGCCCCATGAACCCGATTCAACACCCGCTCACTGTTCGTTTCAGCCCCGACGAATTTGCGTTTTTGTCCGACCTAGCTGAGGCGCATGGCATAACGGCCGGCAAAGCGGTCCGCATGGTGATTCAAACCGCCTTGGCCGACGGCCGAGATCAGCACCGCCTGGCGGCGTTGGAAGGCCGACTGGATCGCCTGGCTGCGGATCTGACCCAGAAGCTGACCGTGATTGCCAGCGCCCTCGCAAAGGAATCAGCGTGAGCTCCTCGGCTGATCGCGACCAATACCAGCGCCCGCCCTGGGATTTGGGCGGCGGGCTTTTGGCCGGGTTATTGATGGGTGTGCTGCTTTACCTGGGCGGATGGATCGCCACGGCTCAAAGCCTGGCAGGCGAAGGCCCGCGAGTGGCTATGCATTATGCGTGGGCGTGGCTGCATGCGCACCAGGGCATGAGTCATTGGCTGCTCGCGAGCTGGAAGTATTACCACGCGGAGGGTACCGCCGGCGCATGGCGCTACCTCTCGATTTGGGCCAGCGGCTGGGTTATCACGATTCTGGCTCTAGTTGTGATGCCACTGCTCGGCTATTTTGCCGCGCGGCCGAATCACCCTACAGGTGTGAGGAGTTTGCGCGGTCCAAAGCTCATCGAAGCCACTCCGAAAATGGCGGGAGATGGCCTGCAATTTCTCTCGAAATGGTACTTTCGGCTTCGCGACGAGGTAGCGCACGGCATTTTCCTGGGCAGCAGTGGGTCGGGAAAGACGACCTTGCTTTGGAAAATCATTCGAGCTGCATTTGCGCGTGGCGACCGGATTTTGTTATCCGATGCGAAAGGCGATTTCGTCGAGGGATTGGAGCGGGTGATTATTTTCTCCCCTTGGGACCGCCGATCGCACCGGTGGGCCATCGGTCGAGACCTCGATAATGAAGTGAAGTTTACGGAGTGGGCGACTTTGACGATCCCGATCCCAAAAGCGGGGGATCCTGTGTGGGCCCAAGCGGCACAATCAATTTTGATAGCAGCACTTATGCAGATTCGCTCGCAGCGGGGTAGCGATTGGTACTTGGCGGACTTGCGTCAGAACATCATTTTGTTGCTGGCTGATGGGCAAAGGATCCAGGCGGCCGTTCGCAATTTCCTACCCGAGGCGGCCGGGATCGTGCAGGATGTGAAGGGCAAAACGTTTGCCAGCATCATGATGAATTTGAGTGCTTCGATGCGTGCACTGCTTTTACTTTGCAAGCTAGACGAGCGCCTGGCAGCGGCCGATGCGCCCAAACTGTCGCTGCGGGCCTGGGCAAAAAAGCGCGACGCTGCGCCTTTGGTCCTGGTGCATCATCAGCAGGCGGCTTCCATGACCAAGGCCTGGTGCGCGGGCGTGCTGGATTATCTTGTCTCGCATTACGCGGATCAGAGGGATTGTGCGCCTGATGTAAATCGAACATGGTTCATTTTGGACGAGTTCCCGCAGCTCGGGCGGGTGGAATCCGCAATTCGGGGCCTTGAAATTCTTCGCTCGAAGGGGGTGCGTATATGGCTCGGCATTCAGAGCCCCGCCCAGCTCGTGCATACGTATTCCCAGGAGCTGTGGCAAGTTATTGCGGACAATACTGCGTTCAAATTTATTACCCGGATCCAGGGGAACGAAGCCGCCGACTGGGCTGAGCAAATGGCAGGGAGGCGGACGGTCGAGCGCTACTCCCGGAGTCGCCAGGGCGGGGCGGTGACCGAGGCATGGAATCGCAGCACCGAGCCGGTCATGCCGGCGGAGGAATTTCGGACGCGCCTGCTTCCTGACCAGCGTGGGGTTTTCGCATTGGGGTTACTGCCGGGCAGGCCAGATGCGCACCTTTTCCATGCGGCCTACGAGAAGCTTCATCGGTACCGCAAACCGCGTGACTTCTGGCCGACTGTGGAGATGAATACCGCGGTCGAAGAGATCGATACTCATCGGCTTGAATTGGCTGGTCAGGCAGAGGCTACAGCTGTCGCACCTTCAACCTCCAGCCTTGACCTTACCTCCTGGATCCAGGAGCGCATGGCCGAGCCAGAGGCGAGCAACGATGTGCGGCCTGGCATTCTCCCTGTGGAGGTCGACGCGGGCGAGGCCGAGGGGGCTGGGGCTGCTGCTGAGGAAGCGCGCGAGGATGGGCTAGGGCTGGCCGACCAGGCCGGAGAGGTCATTGCCGAGCACCTGGCCGATGGGCTTGTGCCTGGCGCCGGGCTCCTGGTGAAGGTTATCGGCATGGCGGACGAGCTGCAGTCGGCCTCGGCCGGCGCTGGCGCTGGCGCTGGGGCGCCGAGTTCAGCTGCAGGGCCCGCGCCTGCCACGGGTGCCGATCCCGACCCATTCATCCTGCTGGCCAGACGCACCCGCGCAGGCGCAGCCGCGGCTGAAGGTGATGAAGATGAGGAGGACTGAGCGATGCTCAGCATCAAACCACTGATCATCCCTGCCGGCGCCGCCGGGGGGGCCGCGGGCATCGCCGCGTATTTGGCCGACGGTGACGCGCAGTACCGAGCGGAAAACGGTGCGGCCCCCAGCATGTGGCTTGGGGCTGGCGCGCAGGCTCTGGGCCTGCAGGGCGAGGTCAAGAGCGATGAGCACGTCGCGCTCCTGCAGGGCCTGCATCCCAGCACCGGCCAGCCGCTTGGCCAGAAGCAGAAGCACCAGGACAAAGACCTGCGCTGCGGCTGGGACTTCACTTTTTCTGCGCCCAAATCCTACTCTGCCATCTGGGCTACGGCGGCCGAGGACGCCCGCGCGGAGCTCGAAGCGGCGCATGATCGCGCGGTAGCCCGAGCGGTCGCGCTGGTCGAGCAAACCGCGCGCTGCAGGCAAGGCAAGGGCGGAAAGGAGAAGGTCGAGGCCGCCATCATCGCCGCGGCCCACAGGCACTCGACGAGTCGCCTGCTGGATCCGCAGATCCATACGCATGTGAGCCTGATGAACGTCGCCCGGCGGCCGGACGGAAGCTGGGGCGCACTGGAGGTGCGAGACCTCTACCGCATGCAACGCACGCTCGGAGCGGCCTATCGCGCCGAGCTGGCGGCGGAGCTGCGCGACCTCGGCTATGCGACCAAGGCCGACAAGGCCGCGTTTGCCATCGTCGGCGTGCCCGATGCGGTCGCCGATCGGTGGTCGCAACGGCGGCACGAGATCCTGGAAGCGATGGGCGGCGACACGGCCGGCGATGCAGCCGCTGCCGAGCGCGCCGCGCTGCACACCCGCGGCGCAAAGGAACATCGTCCCGCCCAGGAGCTGCATGCCATGTGGCAGCAGCAGGCAGCCGAGATGGGCTGGACGGGCGAGCTGGCCATGCCCGAGGACTTCCACCAGGCCAGCTTCGAGGAAGCCCTGCAGGCGCACCTGGACACCACGTGGACGAACCACGCGGTCCTGCGCGACCGCGACCTGCAGCGCCTGGTGATGGAGTCCGCCGGCCATGCCGGCGTGCGCGTGGACGAGGCGCTGCAGCGCACCCCGGCTGCGCAGGAGGGCCTGGTGCGCCTGACCGGCCACGATGGCGAGATCTACTGGACCACGCCGGAGCACCTGCAGATCTCGCGTGATCTGCGCTCGACGGCCCAGGAACTCGCTTCCAGCCAAGCGCACGTGATCCCCCACGAGGCGATCGATGCGCAGATCGCAGCCGCGGCTGCGCGCGGCCTGACCCTTCGTCCGGAGCAGGAAGCTGTGCTGCGCCGCTTCGCGGAGGCCGGCGATTTGGCGCTCGCTGTTGGCGCTGCCGGGGCCGGAAAGACCACAGCCATGGATGCGTACTGCTCAGCCGCGCATGCGGCAGGTTTTCGCGTGCTTGGCCTCGCGCCCTCGGGCAAGGCCGCCGAGCAGCTTGCTCAGGATGCGCGCATCGATGCCCGCACGATCCATTCCCTCCTTCTTCGCGAGCAGAAGGCGGAGGAGGAGGGACGGCCGTCGTTGCTCGGCGCGCAGACGATCCTGCTCGTCGACGAGGCCGGGATGCTGGACTCGCAGCTCACGCGAGACCTGCTCTCCCTGGCCAAGAAGCACGGCTGCGCTGTGCGCCTGGTGGGCGACGACCAGCAGGTGGCGCCCGTAGCAGCTGGGTCGCCCTTCCGAGTGCTCGCGCGAGACTTCAAGCCGGCTGAGCTGGTCGAGCACCGGCGCCAGCGGCACGCGTGGGCGCGGGATGCCGCCAAGGCCCTGCGCGCTGGCGAGGCCGCCGAGGCTCTCACGGCATATCGCGAACGCGGCTGGCTGCACATCGCCGAGACGCGCGAGGCTGCCCAGGAATTCATCGTCGGCCGATGGGCCGAGACCTACGACCCAGGCGATGCGCACAACTGCATCTTGACCGCCCCGACGAACGCCGACGTCGCAGCACTGAACGAGCTTGCGCGCGAGTCTCTGCTCGCCGGCGGATTGCTTGGCGGCGAGTCGATCCGCTGGGCGGATGGACCCCGCGAGTACGCCATCGGCGATCGTGTGCTTGTGCGCAAAAACGATCGCGAGGCCGACGTCAAGAACGGCAACACTGGCACGGTCCGCCTTGTCACGTCCGACCTGATCACGATCGAGCTCGATAGCGGCCGTCAGGTCACCCTGCAGGCCGGCGTGTTCGATCCGGCAAAGCTCCAGCGCGGGTATGCCATCAGCGTGCACTCCTCGCAGGGCTCGACGGCCGAGCATACGCGCAATCTCCTGGCCGGCGGGAATCTCGACAAGTTGCTCGCCTATGTGCAGGGAACGCGGCACCGCGAGTCCGCCGAGCTCGTCCTGGTCGCCACCGACTGCGAGCGCCTGGCCGCGCTCGCCGGCGTCGAGATCGACGGCGACACGCAGCTCACCCCGTGGCAGCTGCTCGAGGCCGCCGCTCAGCGGATGAGCCAGGCCGCTCCGCACGAAGACGTAGCCGACTTCCAGGTGGAAGTCGAGCCGGAGCCGCAAGCCGAAGCTGCAGAAGCTGCAGATGCAGAAGTCACTTCCGCGACCGCGCGTCCTGAGGCCCGCGCAGCCGCATCGTCCAAGGCCTCACAGGAGAAGCTGATGATCATGAACAGTCCCGATTCCAA
Organism: Pseudomonadota bacterium; assembly: GCA_021848555.1. Next base: position 8,781 of record JAJZUN010000078.1, read on the forward strand.
GGATTCCAAGCGAGCTCAAGACGCGCGCGCACGCGCCGGCGCTTGGCTGCTCCAACTCGCCCAGACGACCCAGGACCTCTGCGACGCCCCCCCGGATGGCCCGCGCGGCGACGCTCGGCGCCGGTTCTGGCGTGAGCTAGGGGACGAGCTGCAGGAGCGCGAGTTCGATGAGCGCTTCAATCCCATCCCGACGGACGCCGAGCTGGTCGCCTGGGAATATCTCCACGCCCAGTCTCGAGCTGCAGGCCTTCCCGTAGCCGACGCGCCCATCCCTGATCCCAACGACTCGCCCTCGCTTCACTCGCGCGTGCTCGATGCGCTGCGCGCGAATCCCGAAGGCATGGCCGAGGCCGTGCGCGCACAGTTGCGCATGCTCCAGGCCTATGCCCAGGACATGCCCGTCCTGGAGCAAATGGAATGCGCCAGTGCGCAAGATATGGCACAGGCCCGATGGCTCGAGCAGGCGCTGGCTGCCGAGCAGCAGGCGCAGGCCTCGGCGGCGCCTGCTGCGGACGAAGAAGCGGAGATGGAGCAGTAATGCCTCAGGCCGGGCGCCCCGGCTCCGCCGGCCGGGCTGTAGCGCTTCGCGCCGAGCCCCTGAGGGTCTCGGCCCTGCGGGCTTCCATCCCTGGCGCAAAGGCATGTTCAGCGCCCGCCAAGGCGGGCGAGGGCCGGCACGTCCCTATGGGACGCGCCGGGTTGCCGGGCCCGTGGTTCGCGCCACCCCTTGCAGGGTACTGCCTATGGGAGCCGGGGCGACTTCCTGCGCCTTTCGGGGCAGGCAACGGTCGC
>JAJZUN010000079.1 GCA_021848555.1 Pseudomonadota bacterium
CCAAAAATGGATGTCAGCCCTGACCTGCGGTTTGAAAAAACCTAGCAGCGCAGCAGCCGGTATCGAGTGAAACCGTCCCGCCGCGTGCAGTCTCGGCATCCCCGCCGTTCGATTGCACGCGTTGATTCCGTTCAGAGCGCGCGCATCACCCTTTGCAGTTTTTCACGCACCTCGGTGCCGATCGGACCGACATCGGGATTGCCGGTCATCTGTCCCATCATCCCCGGGTCGAGGAATTCCACCTGCACCGCGCCGGCAGAGTCCTGGCGGACCACGACGTTGCAGGGCAGGAGCAGGCCTATGCTCGGCTCCGCCGTGAGGGCGCGCTTGGCGAACGCGGGATTGCAGGCACCCAGAATGCGATAGGGAGGCATGTCGTGATCCAGCTTTTTCTTCAGCGTGACGGCAACGTCGATTTCCGTCAGCACGCCGAATCCCTCTTTTTGCAGTTCTGCCGTGACCTTGGCCAGCGCCTGGTCGAAGCTCAAGTCTACTGACTTGCCGAAGCCGTAAAGGTTCTCCATGGCCTAGCGTCCCGGAGCCTGTTTGCTCTGCGCCGGCAAGAATACATAGCCGCGGTCTTTCGCGTTCGCCAGGCACGCCTCGTAGTTGGTGTAACCCTTGGACGATTCGGCCACGACTGCCTGCCCGGCGCCGATCTGCTGCCAGTTCCAGCGATGGCCGTCGTCCATATAAAAACGCCAAATTACGTTCATCTATCGTTTCCTCTCAGGTTAGGGCTGTTCGGAGCAGGCGGTTGGCGCCTCTCGGACGCATCCCGCAGGTCAAAGCACGCTCTGATGTCCTCGCCGAACAACTCGGAGTTTCCTCAGCCCAGCATTCCAGTTTCGCCGGCGCAACCGCGTCTGCCGCAGTCTGGAAAAGGCTGTTGAATTATAACAGGAAGCCGATTTCTCCCGCGGCGATTGCGCGGCCTGCGCCAGCATCAGCGCGGTCTTGCTCCGTCCGTGCTGTTACGCCTGGCGGTGACGGACGGGGCGTTCACAGCAGCCCGCGGCTGCGAAATTGCAGGAACAATTCACGGCAGACCCAGGCATCCGTTGCGGCGTAGGTAATTTGCGCGGCGGACAAGCGCGGTGCGGCCCAATTCGATGTGCGCGCGCCTTTGGGTATGCGCACGCCGAGGAAGATTCCGGCTAGGTTGCGCAATCCGGTCTGGTCCAGATGCCAGCGCCGGGCGATGACACCAAGATCGAGCACGTTCATTTCGTCGAACGGAAACAGCAGCTTGAGCGAGCGCAAATCGTTAGCCAGAGCTACCCCGACCTTGACCGTGCGCGTTTCAGTCAGCAATTCGGCCAGACCCCGAAACACTTCCGGCTGGCGCAACTGGAACAAATACACCCTGCGCGCGGTGGCGGCCTGGACCAGGCAGGGCAGGTGGGTCTCGCCTTTTCTGAACGCCGGCCGTGTTTCGGTATCGAACCCGACTATGGCTTCCTCGCGCAAGTCCGCCAATGCCCGCTCCAGGTCCTGCGGCGTGGCCACCAGGCATACTTCGCCCTCGTAGCGGCGAATCGGCAGCGTCGACATCTCCTCCCTGGAAATCGCGCGAACAATTCCGCGGTGCAAAGTACCGGTGGTCGCGGGATTCATAGTACTGTGACGCCTCGTGTCCATTTTTCAAATGTCTGGCATGCAGCCGGGAGAGAATTGCGCAGATCTCCTACAATAATCGACGCTGCAACGGTCGTTCGTTTATAGCATGAACCATGCTGTTCAGGAGACGTGCAATGATCTCGACTGACGACTTGAAGCCATGTCGCCGCCGATTTCTCCAGGCTCCGCCGTGAGCGCGGCGTTCATGGATCGCTGGCTGGGGCGGGTGGTGGTGCTGCGACCGGGAGAGGGGCGGGCGCTGGCATGGTCGTTTGCCTATTTCTTCTGTCTGCTCGCGGGCTATTACGTGCTGCGCCCCCTGCGCGACGAAATGGGTATCGCCGGCGGCGAGCGCAACCTGCAGTGGCTGTTCACGGCAACCTTTGTCGTGATGCTGGCCGCGGTCCCGGTATTCGGCGCCATGGTCGCGCGTCTGCCGCGCCGGCGCTTTATTCCCCTCGTCTACCATTTCTTCGTCGCCAATATTGCGATTTTCTGGGTATTGCTGAGCTTAGACGTCAGCAAGGTGCAGGTGGCGCGCGTGTTCTTCGTCTGGATCAGCGTATTCAACCTGTTCGCGGTGTCGGTGTTCTGGTCGTTCATGGCGGACCTGTTTTCCAGCGAACAGGGCAAGCGGCTGTTCGGCTGCATCGCCGCCGGGGGCTCTGCCGGCGCGCTGCTGGGACCGGTGCTCACGATCTGGCTGGCGCTGCCGCTGGGGCCGGTCAACCTGCTGATCGTCGCTGCCTTGTTCCTGGAGGCGGCCGTGCTGTGCGCGCACCGCCTGGAGGGTGTCGCGGCAGCCGGCAAGGGCGCGCAGCCGGCGGCAGGGCCCGCGCCTGCCGCGCCAGCACGGGGCGCGGCGCTGGGCGGCGGCTGGTTCGCCGGTATCGCCATGGTGTTGCGCTCGCCTTATCTTGCGGGCATTGCGTTGTGGGTGGCGCTGCTTTCGCTTGCAGGGACGTTTCTATACTTTCAGCAGGCGAACATCGCCGCCGCCGCATCCGACGACCCGGCGGTGCGCACCCGGATCTTCGCCAGCATCGATCTTGCGGTCGGCATCCTGACCATCATGGTCCAGTTCTTCGCGACCGGACGGCTGCTCTCCCGTTTCGGCGCCGGCCGCGCGGCTGCGCTCCTTCCGCTGGTCTTCGCCGTCGGCTTCCTCGCGCTGGCTTTCACGCCGCTGCTGCTCGTGGTCATCGCCTTCCAGGCCATACAGCGGACCGCCAATTTCGCCGTCTCGAATCCGGCCCGGGAAGTATTGTTTACCGTTTTGCAGCGGGAGGAAAAATACAAGGCGAAGAACGTGATCGACATTGTCGTATTCCGCGGCGCGGACGCGGCGGGCGGCTGGTTGTTCGCGCTGCTGCGCGGGGCCGGGCTGGAACTGTCGACGATTTCGCTGGCGACGGTGCCCGTGGCGGTAGCTTGGCTGCTGTTGGCGCTGGCGCTCGGGCGGGTGCAGGAGCGTCGCGCCAGTGGCGCCGCCGCGCGGCATGCATGAAGGCATGTGCGCCGCGGTGTACCTGCCCATCCGCGCCGGCGCCGTCTTGGCGTTTTTCGATTTAGCGAATTTTCTCAGGAGCTTATGCCATGGAATCCGTGTCCAGCATTTCAACCGTGTCCCACGTGATCCAGTTGGCCGTCGCACCGGTGTTTCTGCTGTCCGGCGTCGGCGCCATACTCGCTGTGCTGATCAACCGCCTGGGCCGCATTATCGATCGCTACCGCGTGCTCGAGCACAACGGCGCCAATGCCAGCGAGGGTGACATCGCGCAACTGGAAATGGCCATCCTGGCGCGGCGCGCGCGCCTGATCCACTGGGCCATCAGCCTGTGCACCATAGGCGCGCTGTTCATCTGCATCGTGATCGCGACGCTGTTCGTCGGCTCCATGCTGCATGTGAGCATGTCGCAGTGGGTCGCGCTGATGTTCATCGGCGCGATGCTGGCGCTGATCGCGGGTTTGTTGAGCTTTCTGCGCGAAATCACGCTGGCGACCGGCAGCATACACGTGCGCAAGAGCTAGAACGCGTTTCAAAATGATACGGGAGGGCGCCACTGATGAGCCACACTAGCAGTTCACGCATGCCGGTCATTTTCTTCGGCCACGGCAGCCCGATGAACACGCTGGCGAGCAATCGCTACACCGAAGCCTGGCGCAGGCTCGGTGCAAGCGTGCCCCGGCCGAAGGCAATTCTGGCGATTTCGGCGCATTGGGTAACGTGCGGCACGGCGGTGACCGCCATGGCCAGACCGCGGACGATCCATGATTTCGGCGGCTTCCCGCAGGCGCTGTTCGATGTCCAATATCCGGCGCCGGGCGATCCCGCGCTGGCCGCGCGCGTGCGCGATTTGCTCGCGCCGGTCGAGGTGGCCCTCGACCAGTCGTGGGGGCTGGATCACGGCACCTGGTCGGTATTGGCGCACGCCTTTCCAGAAGCCGACATACCTGTGGTGCAGTTGAGCATGGACGGCACCCGGCCGGCGCAGTTTCATTACGACACCGGCCGACGCCTGGCGCCGCTGCGCGAAGAGGGCGTGCTCATTGTCGCAAGCGGAAACGTGGTGCACAACCTGATGCTGATGCAGCGCGGCGAAGATGCGCCCGCCTACGCCTGGGCGCGGCGGTTCAACGAGACGGTACGCGCAGCGCTCGCCTCGAACCAGCACCAGGCCCTGGTCGATTTCGAACGCTTGGGCGAGGATGCCCGCCTGTCGGTGCCCACGCCGGAGCACTACCTGCCGCTGCTCTACATTGCCGCCTTGCAGAGAGCTAATGAGACCATGGCCTTCGCCGTGGACGGATACGAGGCGGGCTCGCTGGGCATGCTGACGGTGGCCGCCGGCATGCCCGCAAGCTGATCGCCGGGATCAGGCCGTCTATTCTGCGTCTGCGGGCAGCACCGGACGCGCGCTGTTACTATTGCAGGAACCAATAAGGTGCGCGGAGCGGCGTCCAAATGGCCATCTACAGGGGGAAGGATATGCGGGTGTTGGCAGCGATCGGGATGGCCTTGGCCTTGTCGGCCGGGCTTGCAATGGCCGGGGACTTCGAGGACGGCATGCGCTTTTATCGCGCCGAGAATTTCGTAAAGGCGCTGGACTCCTGGAAGAAGGCGGCAGAACAGGGCAATACGCCAGCGCAATCCGCGCTGGGGATTATGTACGAGAAAGGGCAGGGCGCTGCCGTAGACTACAGGCAGGCGGCGTTCTGGTACCGGCAGGCGGCGGAAAAAGGAAATGCGGGGGCGCAAAACAATCTGGGATCGCTATACGAAAAAGGGCAAGGTGTCGCTCCTGACAACAAGCAGGCCGCATACTGGTACCAGAAGGCAGCAGACCACGGAAACGCCATTGCGCAATTCAACCTCGGCCGGATGTACCAGACCGGGCAGGGTGTAGCGCAGGACTACAGCCGGGCTGCGTTCTGGTTCGCGAAGGCAGGGGAGCAGGGGCACACCTGGGCGCAATCCGCGCTGGGCTTGATGCATGAAACCGGGCAGGGTGTTGCCCGGGATTACAAGCAGGCGGTCTATTGGTACCTGAAGGCGGCGGAACAAAGCGATTCCATGGCTCAGTATGACCTGGGCCGAATATACGAAGCCGGGCAGGAAGGCGTTGCGATGGACTATGTCGAGGCGCACAAGTGGTGGAATATCGCGGCATCGAACGGCGAGGAAAGGGCGCGAAAAAGCCGCATCCTAGTGGAGCGTTTGATGACGCCGGAACAAATCTCGGAGGCGAACAAGCGCGCGGGCGAGTGGATGCAGGCGCATGGAAAAAAATGAGCGGCGGGGACGATTATGAAAGAGTAATGGATTACCGGTACGTGTTTAGTCTGAGTCATTCCTTGCTACCGTTTTTCGAGGAGCAAACTACCCACAGATTCTGTGGATAAGCCTGTGGATTCTTGCCCGGGGAAATTTTGCATGCTGCGGAAAAGCGCAAAAATATCGGTAGCGGTCACAATTTGTGCAACTTGAAACGCTGCGCCCGGACTGGTCCGTTCGGACTAGATACAATGAACGAAGCGGCTGACTTGTCCGATGGCCCAGCGGCGGATTTTGCGGGCGGCAGTGGCCTTCATGTATCTGTGTTTTGGAGTCCTCACGATGACGCGGCAAGCGAGCGATCCTGACGGGCCGAAGTCCGTTGAACCAGCGCTGGTTCGCTGGGAGGCGCGGTTCAGCGTAGGCGAATACCTGTTCGGAGAGCACCCGAATGCGTATCTGGCCGCCAAAGCGGGACTGCTGACCAAGGGCGGCCGGGCGCTGTCTATCGCCGACGGCGAGGGCCGCAACAGCGTATGGCTGGCGCAACAAGGTCTGCAGGTCGATGCTTTCGACTTTTCTCCCACAGCGGTGGCAAAAGCCAAGCGCCTCGCGCTGGACCGCGGGGTGCGCGTTGCGTTCCATGTGTGCGAGCTGTTTGCATGGAACTGGGCACCGTGCAGTTACGACGTCATCGCCGCCATTTTTATCCAGTTTGCCTCACCGGCCGAGCGCGACAAGCTGTTTCCCCTGATCAAACAGGCGCTCAAGCCCGGCGGCTTGCTGATCCTGCAGGGCTACCGGCCTGAACAGCTGCAATATGGCACGGGCGGTCCGCCTGAGGTCGATCACCTCTATACCGAAGCGATGATACGCGCGGCCTTGCAGGACATGGAGATCGTCGAGCTTCGCTGTTACGACGAAGCGGTGGCCGAAGGCAAAGGTCACGCCGGCATGTCGGCGCTGATGGGCGTGGTGGCGCGCAAGCGTTAGCGCGCCAGGGCCTTGTTAAGGTTGCGCCGAACGCCGGCGCCTGGCGTCAACGGACGACCAGCACCGGAATGGTGGTGTGGGTCAGCACCTTCTGCGTTTCGCTGCCGAGAAGCAAGCCGGAGATGCCGCTGCGGCCGTGGGACGCCATCACGATCAAGTCGCAGCTCTGCTCACGGGCGATGCGGATGATGGCGTCGTACGTGGAGTAACCGGCGATGAACGCCGGTTCCGCGCTTGCGCCGTCGGCGGCGGCGATCTCCAGCGCGGCGTCGAGCAGCTTGCGCTCTTCGTCTTCTATTTCCTGCATCATGACCTTGCCGCCCAGATTGCTGAGCGCACCGCCTTCGATGTGATGCGGGGACTCTATCGGCGATCGGACGTGGAGCAGCAGCAGCTTGGCGCCCAGAGACTTCGCCAGCCGCGCGCCGGTCGACACGGCTTTGTTGGAAAAGCCGGATCCGTCAGTCGTTACCAATATATGCTTGAACATGAGCGTCTTCCCGCAACTGAAGCACTAAGTATCGAAATTGCCGCGATGGCCGGCTAAACGACAGGTGGAAAGCCGTAATTCGGCGGCACCGCCTTGCGCCCGCCGCTCTTCAAGCATGCCTCGACCGTCTGCAGCAACTGCTCGCGGGTAATCGGCTTGGCGAGGAAATCCGCGGCGCCCAGGTCCACTGCCCGGGCCATGGTGCCGCTGTCGCTGCGGCCGGATATGAACACCACCGGGATGGAGGATGAATGCGCATCGCTTTGCATCAGCGATATCAACTCCAGCCCGTTCAAATAAGGCATGCCGATGTCGCACAAGACCAGGTCCGGCGGCCGCGCCAGCAGCACCTTGCCGCCTTCGATGGCGTCCTCGGCCGTCTCGGCGGTGTAGCCGGCGGCCGTAAGATGCATGCGCAGCAGGCTGGCAAACTCGGGGTCGTCGTCGATGATGAGAATGCGGATTGCGCTTCGGTCCTGCATATGCTCGTCGCTTTCTTCGGGGAAGCTGTCTCAAGCTGAGGGGCTCTTCCCGCTCACGCCGCTTGAAACGGTGCGTGCCAGGACATCTCCTGCGGCCTGTCCAGAGCTACGGCCGCGGATACGTCAAAAATGTAGTCTCGCCGTCAGGCAAAGTCAATGATCCGCGCGATCGTCTGCATGAAACGCGAGGGCCGGGGCAGTTCACTCCCATAGCCAGGCGGCGCCGCGCACGCCGGAGGCATCGCCGTGGCGGCTTTTCAGAAGCCGGGTGGCGACCTGGTCGGAAAATACCTGCGCCGTCCACAGTTTCGGCACGCTCTCGTACAGACGATCGATGTTCGACAGTCCGCCGCCGAGAACAATGGCGTCCGGGTCGAGAATATTGATGACCTCGGCGAGCGCGCGGGCGAGCCTGGTCTCGTAGCGCTGCAGCGTGGCTACACAGGCTGCGTTGCCGGCTGCCGCGTTTGCCGCGATTTCGGCCGGCGCAATGCTGTCGCCACCGAACCGGGCATGGTCGCGCCGCATGCCAGGGCCGGAGAGAAAAGTCTCGACGCAGCCCAGGCGGCCGCAATAGCAGGCGGGCCACTCGGATTCATCGCCCGGCAGGCGGTTGTGACCCCATTCCCCGGCGATCGCGTTTGCGCCGGCGAGGACTTTCCCCTGTACGGCTATGCCGCCGCCGACGCCGGTGCCGAGAATTACGCCGAATACGACCGCCGCCCCGGCTGCCGCGCCGTCGGTGGCCTCGGAAAGGGCGAAACAGTTGGCGTCGTTGGCGAGCCGGACTTCGCGCTGCAGCAGCGCCTGCAGGTCGCGCCTGAGCGGCCGGCCGATGAGCCAGGTCGAGTTGGCGTTCTTGATCAAGCCCGATACGCACGATTCCGCGCCGGGTATGCCCACGCCCAGCGAACCGCGTTGGCCCAGTTCGCTTTCCGCTTGCTGCACCATGCCGGCGATCGCCGCCAGCGTGCCCGGGTAGTCGTCCCGCGGTGTAGGCACGCGGCGGCGCAACAGTTCCGTGCTGTCGGCCGCCAGGGCGACGATCTCGATCTTGGTGCCGCCCAAATCGATGCCCAGGCGCAAGTCAGCTACCTGCTGGTTGGGCGCAGGTGTGCACGAACCCGGCGCCGGCGATTATTTGAGGCAGTTGGCTCGATTCGGGAAAAAGCATGACTAGATCTCACTGCCGCTAGTTTCGGACCCGGTGCGGGCTCCGGCGCGACCGGTATCCGTTCGGCGAAAGCCGGTAAAGAGGTGGTCTCAAACTGGTAATATACGCGGTTAGCCGCACCTGAGGCTTGATTCAAGTCCCTTCATCTTAATAGGAATAGCAAAAATGTTTAGCAAGACCAGGATACTGCTGGCCGGCGCCGCTTGCGCGCTGGCCTTGACCGCATGTGGTTCCAACGACACGGCGCAAGTCAATACTTCCGTCCCTTCCAAGGATGCCGTCGCTGCCACGGTGAACGGAACGCCCATAAGCGAGGGCCTCGTCCGTCTGATGCTCAAGCAGCGGACCGATCTGGGCAGGGAAGCCAGTGCCGAGGCGCGCAAGTCGTTCATCGACCGCCTGGCGATGCAAATGGTGATCTCGCAGGAGGCGATCAAGAAGGGGTTGGACAAGACCCCTGACGTGTCGAATCAGATCGAACTGATCAAGCAGTCGGTCCTGGTCGACGCCTTCATCCAGGACTATCTGAAGAGCAATACCATCAGCGACGACGCGGTGAAGGCCGAGTACGAGAAAATGAAGGCCCAGGCGGCCGGCACCGAGTACAAGGCGCGCCATATCCTGGTTGATAAAGAATCCATGGCCAAGGACATCATTACCAAGCTGAAGAAGAATCCGAAGGCATTTGAAGCGCTGGCGAAGGAAAACTCCAAAGACCCCGGTTCCAAGGCCAAGGGCGGCGATCTGGGCTGGTTCGACCCGCGCGGCATGGTTCCTGAATTCGGCGCGGCGGTGGCAAAACTGGAAAAAGGCAAATTCACCGACGAACCGGTCAAGTCGCAATTCGGCTATCACGTGATCTTGCTGGAGGATTCCCGTCCGCTGCCGGTTCAGGCGCTGGATGAAATCAAGCCGGCGCTGACGCGGCACCTGCAGGAACAGAACCTGAAAAAGCTTTTTGACGAGTTGAAGGCCAAGGCGAAAATCGAGATCACGCAAACCTCTGCGCCTGCACC